>NZ_JVPT01000079.1:0-3672 GCF_001055915.1 Corynebacterium sp. 212_CJEI
CCTTTAAACCAAAGAACCCCAGGCCGGAAAACTTCCTGACCTGGAGTTTTGGAGCCGGAAACGGGACTCGAACCCGTAACCTACCGTTAGGGTACCCTGTAAAGGTTTGACCTATAATGCCATTTATGCCTGTCAAAGCCGTTTCTCGCGCCACACAGGGACACCTCCCCTACTAATTTTTGAGGAAAGTCTTTGGGGAAGTGCGGAGTTTTCCGAAGTAGACCCGCAGCTGGACATACGCCACAGCCTGAGTACAAGACTTAACCGGCGGTGGCTACACGGTGTCGACTAGGGGCCACACACCCCTTGCCCCAGCAACCCCTGCCCGTCGCACCCCTACCCCCCACGCATAAAAATGGACTGGGATTGCCCCCAACCCCTCAATTCCGGTTACTGCTCCTGCCACCCCACGTCGTCGGGTGTGACATCCCGGCGCGGGCCCAGTCGCGCAGCGCTCGCCACTGGTATCTCGGATGCAGTACCGCAGATACCCGTCGAAGAGCTGGACGCCTATCTACCAGTCCCGCAGCAGCCCGCCACTCTGCAAATCCCACAACCCCGACCCATCAGCTAGGGCTTTGTCATGCCTTCTGCACCGAGGCAGACGCTCATACCCTTCGACAGGCCGGCGAGGCGGTAGGCGGCTAGCGGGTCCCAGGCACCCGCGGCAAGCCGCCCGGCGCGGGCAACGGCGCCCCTCAATGGGCGAACACAATTGGTAAATTGGTCGTTTCAGGCTATCAATAGTGTCGCAATGAGAGCGCCTAGTGAAATAGCGAGCATCCCTAAGCAATTGACCCAAAACTCGCTACCTAGAAACTTGGCTCGGATATGTGCGATTGCTGCGGTGCAGAAGTAGGCAATGACTCCAACCATCGTCGCTATTCCAATGCCTGGTATCCAGAGCCCAATAATGAGTCCACTTGCTGCTAGGCACTTGATAACGATAAGAGCCCACCACCACTCTGTAGGAAGTCGTACTCCTCTGAGGCAGGCCTCGATGAATGCTACGGGTTTGAGCGAGAGTACCGCGTCTCCGAACAAAATGGCTGCAAGAATGATGGAGGGCCAAGCAGGCGAAGATTCGAGAATCATTATTTTACTCCGTACGCGATTTTAAGACGGGAGATGGAACTGTTCGCGTGAATGGATAGTTCGTCGGTGTCGTATGCACCGGCAGCCCAGCCAAGAAGCAACCCAAGATAAATGTTGTAAAGGATTGTCGCGAACTCTTTAGCGTCATCTTTAGGGAGCATATTGCCTAGGCGCAACACGATTTCATCTACCAAGAGAGTTCGAAGCTCGTTGAGAATCTCTCCGTTGTCTCCCTGTGTGATTAGGGCAGCGCCATACGCTTTCGATAATTCTTCCTGCCCAGTAAACATTTTCAGGAAAGGAGCGAGAACGTCGAGAAGGTTGTCTGATTGTCCACGGAGCTCATCGTGCATGACGGTGATTCGATGTCCGATGGTCTGAATCAACAGCGACTGCTTGCTCCCGACGTTCATAACGGTTCCAACGCTGACGTTAGCTTTCTGCGCGATGGCACGCACATTTGTATCCGCGTACCCGACTGACACAAAAAGGGCATAGGCGGTATCCAAGACTTTATTGCGCGTCGCCTCCTTTTGAGTAGCACGACTTGATTGAACTTGTTCACTGAACATGTTCAAATCGTATCGCTACATCAATCTACGGTCAAGTAGCGATGTGGTTATCCAAGTACATTGCTGTCATGAGAGGCGAGCGGGTTTCCTGCTTACAAGGAGGAAAGTTATAGCTGATCGTCACACACCTACATGTTTTTGCCAGACCAGCTTCTCGGGCCAATAGACTCAAGGATTGCCGAGCGCTTGGCCGATAAGCCTACGAGCTTGTTCCACGGCCAACGCACGACAGGGGCACCGACGACGCGGGTACTGCCTATGCGTGACGACCCATCCGGCACATACCCCCACCCTGGCAAAACTCTGGCCGGGCTCTAACATGGGCAGGCTTGCCGCACCTCGCCGGCGACGATGTGGCGCAGGCCGACCGGGAGCTGCTGCCTGCGGTGATTTCCTATCACGACCTCCGTCACACGGTAGCGACCGCCATGGCTGCAACGGGCAACGCGGCGCTGGCCACCTTGCAACTGGGCCATGCCTCCGCCTCGACTACGGAGGCCGCCTACATCAACCGCGCGGGAGATGTTGACAACTCCGCAATCATTGAAGCGTTCGCTGCCGACGCGCTGGCAATTTTCGGCGGCTAGTCGCTGCCCTCCTGCCGCCGCCCCTGCGCCCTCTTGGCGGGTTAAGTAAAGAAAAGTGTGTCCGCATGCCACCATAACCCCAGACCACACACCACAAATCACCAAAGAATAGCTCCCCGAAAGCTATTACCCACACCATCCCGCACCTCCGGCCACATTTGTGCTAACCGCACACCGGTTGGATTAAAGGATGACCACCAACCGCCCCAGCTGCCCACTATGCGGCAACAACACAAAGAAAAACGGCACCACCAGCAAATCAACCACCCGTTGGCGCTGCACCCACTGCGGACACTCCTTTACCCGCAACACCCAAACCCACAACAAAAACACCGCCACCATGGCTTTGTTCATCCAATGGGCCACCGGCACCCAATCTCTAACCACCTTCGCCGCACACCATGGCGTAACCAGGCAAACCATGCACCACCGATTCCGATGGTGCTGGTGGATCATCCCCACACCCACCATCGACTCATTCCGCATCCATGACCAAATCTTCCTCGACGCGACCTATCTAAAGTCCGGATGCCTCCTGATCGCAGCCAGTAAAACCCACGTCATCAACTGGACCTGGGCCAGACACGAAACCACCGCCGCCTACACCGAACTCCTACGCCCCATTGCCGCACCACTAATCGCAGTCACAGACGGCGGACAAGGTGCCCAATCAGCCATCCACCACTGCTGGCCAACAACACGCATCCAACGCTGCCTCGTCCACGCCCAACGAACAGTCCGCCGCCACACCACCAGCAACCCCCGCACCGATGCCGGCAAAACCCTCTACCGCCTAGCCCTGAAACTCACTCGCATCACCGACCTTGACCAAGCATCCACATGGGTCGCCCACCTGCACGAATTCGACCACACCTACCGGGAATGGATGAACGAGAAAACCACCATCAAAGACCCTGCTACCGGCGCCTACACCAAGGTCTACACCCACCAACGCGTCCGAGCGGCCTATCAATCATTGCTATCTCTGCACCGCAGAGACCTGCTGTTTACCTACCTGCAACCCCCACCAACAACCATCGACCCCGACAACCTTGCAGCAACAACAAACAGCCTCGAAGGTGGCATCAACGCCCCCATAAAAGAACTAGCCCGCAGACACCGCGGACTATCACTACCGCATCAACGCACAGTGATGGATTGGTGGCTGTATCTACATACAGAAGTCCCTGACGATCCGGTCAAGATCGCCAGGGACCAACGATGGGGTCAAGACGCACTTTCCACAGCAACAGACCTGATCACCCACAACACCACAGCCACTACCAATGACATCGGTGCACCAGCAGAATACGACACCGCCATCGACACCAGCTACCAACACAACCTCGGCATCCAAAAAGGCTGGATCAAATAACCGCAACACGCCCGGAAAAGACACACTTTTCTTTACTTAACCC
>NZ_JVPT01000080.1:0-6754 GCF_001055915.1 Corynebacterium sp. 212_CJEI
TTTTTTTGGACAGTTTCAATCTCACGCTACATTGACTTTTCGGTATTCGGCAATGCTCAAACCATCGAGGCTGATCTTGATTCGGTGATTGTTGTAGAACTCAATGTATGTCGCGATTGCTTCTTTGAGCTCTTGAGGGTTCTGCCAGGTTCTGCCGTAGTACATTTCGTTTTTCATTCGGCCGAAGAACCCCTCGCATGCTGCATTGTCGGGGCTACAACCTTTCTTCGACATCGAGCGAAGTATTCCGAACTTCTCGGTCATACTTCGCCAGCTGCTGCCTCGATAATGTGCTCCGCGGTCTGAGTGAATCACCAAGGAGCCATCCATTGCCGGCTTTTCGGTTGCGATTGCTGCGTACAAAGTTTCTTCTGCTAACTCCATGGTGGGATGAACACTTGTTTTTGCTGCCACGACCTTCCCGTCAAAACAGTCAATGATGGCAGACAGGTACACGCGACCTTGGTTAGTAGCGAAAACACTGATGTCAGTCAGCCACAACCGATTTGGATGCTCAGCATGAAAATTACGGTTCACCAGGTTAGGTGGTGCGGGAGAAATTTCCCCTTGATAGCTGGAGTAACGCCACTTTCGTTTCGGGAACCAGGGACGAATTCCCTCTTCGTGCATGAGACGGCGGACGACCTTCTCACTGATAACGATCCCGCGATGGCGCAGTTCCCACCAAAGTCGGCGATAGCCGTAGGTGTTATTCGACTCAGAACTAATCTCATGAAGCAATTCGCGGATATGCGCGTGCTTATCCGGAGCAAATCGCTGTTGGAGTTGGTAGTAGAAGCTTGATGCCGCAAGATCAATAGCAGCAAGCAGCATAGATAACGGAAACTCGCCGCGTAACGCGTCAACCACTTCAGCCTTGTGCTTATTGCTGAGCTGCCCCGGGATGACGCTGACGTCTTTTTTTACAAGTTCCAGCTCCTTTTCCAAAACAGCCTTGTCAACGAGCAGTTGAGCCATTTGCTTTTTCAGTTCTGCAGGATCATCGGCTAATGATTTCTCGAATGCTGCTCGGGTGGGCATGCGAGTGTGCTCTTTGCGTTCTCTTTTCGACATCAAACCCCATTTTCCCTCTTCACGGTGGCGTTGTGCCCAAGAATAGACACTCATCTTTGAGCGCAGCTCGCATTCCACAGCGGTGTCAGCTGGCCTCCAACCAGCGTTGAAGAGCTCAACAGCACGAAGCTTTACCGGCTCTTCCGGTTTTAGAGTGCGTTGATCTTGTCCTGTAGTTGTCCGGAGTGGATCAGGCACCGCAAGATGTAGTGGTTGAGGTTTCGGAATCCCAGGGCGATCCCCCGTAGGTGCTCGAGCCTGCCGTTGATGGCCTCGACCGGCCCGTTGGACGCCCCGATATCGAAGTACGCCAGGACATCCTCACGCCGGCGCCACAGAGTGCGTCCCAGTTGGGCGAGCTCCTCCAGACCTTTCGGGGCTCTTCGCGAACGAGGGTGTAGTCGGGTGAGCGCGTCGGTGGCCGGGTAGGGGTCGAGGTCTCCCGGATGATGGAAGTTCTTCACGCTCGCCATCCCGAAAGACCTCGACGTGCTCCACTCTACTTTCGCGACCCCTGACCTGACCACGTTCTGCCGCCTGGATGAACTCGGACTCGAAGCGGTCGGCCAGCTGATCGAGCGGGACCGGGCGATGATCGAGTGTCGGCCGGTCGAGGTGGACCCCTGGTGTCGGAAGTGCGGGGCGGAGGGCGTGTCGCGGGACACGGTGACGCGTCGACTCGCGCATGAGCCGTTCGGGCATAGGCCGACAACGCTTCTGGTCCGGGTCCGCCGCTACCGGTGCGCGCACTGCCGACGGACGTGGCGGCAGGACATGACTCGCGCCGCCGCGCCGCGAGCGAAGATCTCCCGCCTTGGCGTGGAGTGGGCGCTGCGGGGCATCGTCATCGACCACCTCACCGTGACCCGTGTCGCCGCGGGTCTCGGGGTTTCCTGGAGCGCCGCGAACACTGCGGTGCTCGCGGAGGGCAAGCGTCGACTCATCGACGATCCTGGTCGGTTCGACGGGGTCACCACGATCGGCGTCGACGAGCACGTCTGGCGGCACACCCGCCTCGGTGACAAGTACGTCACCGTGATCATCGACCTCACCCCGGCCCGCGACAAGACCGGCCCCGCGCGGCTGCTGGACATGGTCGAGGGTCGTTCGAAGGCGGTGTTCAAGCAATGGCTCGCGGCGCGCCCACCCGAGTGGAGCAAGCGGATCGAAGTCGTCGCGATGGACGGGCTCGCAGGCTTCAAGACGGCCGCCGCCGAAGAACTCCCCGACGCCGTCCCGGTCATGGACCCCTTCCACGTTGTCCGCCTCGCCGGCGACGCGTTGGACCAGTGCCGACGCCGAGTGCAGCAGGACACGGTCGGGCATCGCGGCCGCGCCGGTGACCCGCTCTACAAAGCGCGCCGCACCCTGCACACCGGCGCGGACCTGCTCACTGAGAAACAGACCGCCCGCCTGGAGGCTGTGTTCGCGATCGAAGAGCACGTCGAAGTCGAAGCGACCTGGGGTATCTACCAGCGCATCGTCGCCGCCTACCGGGAACCCGACAAGAAGAAGGCCAAACAGATGATGCACGCCGCGATCGATGCGATCACCACCGGCGTCCCCGCCGCGCTCGTAGAGATCCGCCGGCTCGGCCGCACCATGGGCCAGCGTGCCGCCGACATCCTCGCGTTCTTCGATCGCCCCGGCACATCGAACGGGCCAACAGAGGCGATCAACGGCCGACTCGAACACCTCCGCGGCTCCGCGCTCGGCTTCAGGAATCTCACGAACTACGTCGCACGCAGCCTGCTCGAAGCCGGAGGCTTCAGACCCCACCTACACCCTCGTTCGTGAAGAGCCGCATAACCGGCAAACCCATCCATGGTCACCACCTGCACCTGGCTGCGGAAACCGGGGTCGCGTTCCTGCAGCCACCCGCGCAGCACGTCCGCGGACCGCCCCGGTCGCATGTCTAGTAGTCGGGCGGGCCCGCGGCCGTCGACCAGTGGGGTGAGGTCCACGAGGATGGTCACCAGGTTCGAAGGCTGACCTCGGGTGTGTTTCCAGACGTGCTCATCGACTCCGAGGATGCGCACGCCGTCGAGGTGGTGCGGGTCGTCGTAGACGAGCTGGCGGCAGGCATCGAGTGCGACCTGGTTGACCAGGTCCCAGCCCACGCCGAGTGCTTTCGCGGTGGCAGACACACTCATCCGGTCAATGGCGAGGCGCTGGAGGATCCAGCGGGTGACTCGGTGGGTGAGCTTGGCACCCTCATCGGCACACGTCAGGGAGGCCTGGAAGATCTTCCTGTCACAGGAGGCATTCGCGCAGGTGAATCGGGGGGAGGCGCACGTGCAGACGGGTGGGGAACCCTACGACGGGCAGGTCCACCAGCCGGCGGAAAATGTGGTCACGCTTGGGGCCGGGCCGGGAGCATTCAGGACAGGCGTCGCTGACGGCCACAGGTGCGGCGTCGATGATGGTGAGGTTTCCGGCGTCGGCGGCACCGGTGATCGTCAATCCGATCTCCGCGGTACGGCAGATGGTGTCGGCGACAAGGTTGCCAGTAAGCTGCACAGTAGGGTCCTGGTTCGGTTGGATGGAAGCGTCGTAACTCTCATCTTGTACCGGCCAGGACCCCTATATGTTGTGCCACCCCGAACCCCACCCCATGGTCAACTACGCACTCCAAAACCGGAAGAGCCAGTTTGACGACGTGGAACGGGTCCATGACTTCGACAGCCTCGGGCAGTTCCTCAACGGAGGCTGTTTTGAAGCCGGAGAATCCGTCCATCGCGACGACGTCGATGCCATCACGCCAGTCTTTCGGTCGGGTGTTCAACCATTGCTTGAACACCTGTTTCGACCGTCCGGGCACCATGTCGAGCAGGCGTGCCGGGCCTGCTTTCTGGCTGATGGGAGTGAGGTCGATGATGACGGTGACGTACTTGTCACCGTGCCTGGTGTGCCGCCATACGTGTTCGTCGACACCAATGACGCTGACCCCGTCGAACCGGGCCGGGTCGTCGATCAGCAGTCGATGTCCCTGCGCGAGGATCGCGGAGTTCGCGGTGTGCCAGGACACGGCGAGTTTGCGTGCGATCACGGACACGGTGTCGTGGTCGATGACGAGGGCACGCAGCGCCCAGTCGATGCCGGTTCGCGAGATCTTCGCTCGTGGTGGCGCCGCAGCAGTGGTGTTCTGACGCCATACGCGGCCGCATTCGACGCATTTGTACCGGCGGAGGCGAATGTGAAGCGTGGTGGGCCGGCGGATGACGGTGTCGCGGACGATCCCGTGCCCGCCACACCGTCGGCACCAGTCATAGGCAGTGTTGGGCTGGCATTCCACAATGGATTTGTGCCCGGTGATGTGCTGGCCAATGCAAGTGAGGTCAAGAGAGTCGAGTCGGCAGAATGTCGTGAGGTCAGGAGATGAGAAAGTAGGCTTGGACACGTCGAGGTCTTTCGGATGGACTGTGTAAGAACTTCCATCATCGGAAGACCTCGGCGTCTATCCGGACAGCGCCACACCGTGTCCTGGAATCACTGATCCACACCCTCAATTACGAAGAGCCCCGCGCGCTGATCGCCGCATCCATCGACCATCAGCTGGGGGCGCACCGCCTGTTGCGGGCCCGGGACACCGCCCCGCGGGTCACCGCGGGACGATGAGGGGACCGCCCGCAACCGGATCCTCCACGATGAGGGCATCCAGGCCGAAGACGTCGGCAAGCAAACCCTCCGTGAGCACCTGCCCCGGCGACCCGGTCGCCGCGATCGCCCCCTCGTGCATGACCACCAGATGATCCGAGTGACGCACGGCCAGGTTGAGGTCGTGGAGGACCATCACGACCGTGCGCCCCAGGCGGTCCCGCAGAGTGCCGACCAGCTTGAGCACGTCGATGGCGTGGGCCAGATCGAGGTATGTGGTCGGCTCATCGAGCAACAGGGTCGGCGTCTGCTGGGCCAGCACCATCGAAATCCAGACCCGCTGGCGCTGCCCGCCCGACAACGACGACAACGGGCGCTCCGCCAGATCCGAGATGCCCGTCAAGGACAGGGCCTCCGCTACCTCCATCTCGTCCGACCCCGACCACTGGCGCAGCCAACTCTGATGCGGATGGCGCCCCCTGGACACGAGATCCGCCACCACGATCCCATCCGGGGCCAACGGCGACTGCGGGAGCATCCCCACCATCCGGGCCAGCTCCCGCCGCGCCACTGACGTCACGTCGCGCCCATTGACGTGCAGGGAGCCCTCCGCCGGGTGCGTGCGCGCCAATGACTTCAGCAGCGTCGACTTCCCGCAGCCGTTGGGGCCGATCACCGTGGTGACGGCCCCCTTGGGGATGTCGACGTCGACGCCATCGAGAATGACGCCTCCGCTGTAACCGGCCCGCAGCCCGCGCGCCCTGATTCCGATTTCGGTCGTTGTGGTCATGCGGTGGTCCTCCGATTCGAGCGGATGAGCAGATGGATGAGGAACGGGGCGCCGATGGTCGAGGTGACGATGCCCACCGGCAATTCCCACGGCGCGATGCTGCGGGCGATGACGTCGGCCGCTGTCACCAGCGCGGCACCCGCCGCGGCGGACGTGGCCAGGGGAGGGGACGGTACGCCGGCCAGCCGCAGCGCCAACTGGGGCGCGACGAAGGCCACGAATCCGATTGGGCCCGCCGCGGCCACCGACGACGCGGCCAATGCGACGGCCACGAGCAACAGGGCGACCTGGCTGAGCTGGACCCGGCCGCCCAGGGCCGACGCCGTCGCCGGCCCGAGCTGCAGGACGGACAGGCGAAACGCCATCCACCCGAACAGGCCCATGGCGACGGCGACGCACAGCGCCACCGCCGCCAGCCCCGACCACGACGCCCCCGACAGGCTGCCGGACAGCCAGGTCCGCGCCGCGGCCGCATCCCGCAAATCGGACGCCGCCATCAAGTAGATGATGTACGCCTGCAGCAGCGCCGACACGGCGATGCCGATCAGCACCAGCCGGAAGGGATCCACGCCGCGGCGCCACGCCAGCAGCCAGATCGCCGCCGTCACCGTCAACGCGCCGGCAAACGCGGCGAGCGGGATGCCGACGCCCGACAGCGTCGGCGCCGCCGCCCCGTAACCGCCCCCGCCGAGAACCGTGCCCGCGACGATGATCGTCACCGCCATCGCCGAGGCGCCTTCGGTGATGCCCAGAACATCGGGGCTGGCCAGCGCATTGCGCGCGATCGACTGCGTCAACGCCCCGGCAATGCCCAGGGCAGCGCCCACGATCACACCGCCCACCACCCGGGGCAGGCGCGAACCCAGCACCACCGTCCGGTCCAGCGAGGAGCCGCCGCCGAAGAGGACCTCGATGACGCGGGCCGGCGAAATCGCGTAGTCGCCCATGCCCAGGCCAACGACGACCGTCGCCAAGCACAGGACCGCGAGGCCACCGGCGGCGAGGGCCGCACGCGGCCGCCACACCACCGACATGCCCGCGAACCGCAAGGGCGGACGCCCCGGCACCACCGGTGGGCCGATCAATTTGGGGGTCATGCCGTCACCAACTTCCTGCGGCGCACGACCGCGATGAAGAACGGGGCGCCGACGAACGCGAGCACGACGCCGACCTCGAGTTCGCCCGAAGGGATGATCACGCGCCCGACCACGTCGGCGAAGGTGAGCAGCGCGGCACCGGCCGCCGCCGAGGCCGGCAGCAGCCAACGATGGTCCGGCCCCGTGAAACTGCGGA
>NZ_JVPT01000081.1:0-4390 GCF_001055915.1 Corynebacterium sp. 212_CJEI
AAGCTTCGTGCTGTTGAGCTCTTCAACGCTGGTTGGAGGCCAGCTGACACCGCTGTGGAATGCGAGCTGCGCTCAAAGATGAGTGTCTATTCTTGGGCACAACGCCACCGTGAAGAGGGAAAATGGGGTTTGATGTCGAAAAGAGAACGCAAAGAGCACACTCGCATGCCCACCCGAGCAGCATTCGAGAAATCATTAGCCGATGATCCTGCAGAACTGAAAAAGCAAATGGCTCAACTGCTCGTTGACAAGGCTGTTTTGGAAAAGGAGCTGGAACTTGTAAAAAAAGACGTCAGCGTCATCCCGGGGCAGCTCAGCAATAAGCACAAGGCTGAAGTGGTTGACGCGTTACGCGGCGAGTTTCCGTTATCTATGCTGCTTGCTGCTATTGATCTTGCGGCATCAAGCTTCTACTACCAACTCCAACAGCGATTTGCTCCGGATAAGCACGCGCATATCCGCGAATTGCTTCATGAGATTAGTTCTGAGTCGAATAACACCTACGGCTATCGCCGACTTTGGTGGGAACTGCGCCATCGCGGGATCGTTATCAGTGAGAAGGTCGTCCGCCGTCTCATGCACGAAGAGGGAATTCGTCCCTGGTTCCCGAAACGAAAGTGGCGTTACTCCAGCTATCAAGGGGAAATTTCTCCCGCACCACCTAACCTGGTGAACCGTAATTTTCATGCTGAGCATCCAAATCGGTTGTGGCTGACTGACATCAGTGTTTTCGCTACTAACCAAGGTCGCGTGTACCTGTCTGCCATCATTGACTGTTTTGACGGGAAGGTCGTGGCAGCAAAAACAAGTGTTCATCCCACCATGGAGTTAGCAGAAGAAACTTTGTACGCAGCAATCGCAACCGAAAAGCCGGCAATGGATGGCTCCTTGGTGATTCACTCAGACCGCGGAGCACATTATCGAGGCAGCAGCTGGCGAAGTATGACCGAGAAGTTCGGAATACTTCGCTCGATGTCGAAGAAAGGTTGTAGCCCCGACAATGCAGCATGCGAGGGGTTCTTCGGCCGAATGAAAAACGAAATGTACTACGGCAGAACCTGGCAGAACCCTCAAGAGCTCAAAGAAGCAATCGCGACATACATTGAGTTCTACAACAATCACCGAATCAAGATCAGCCTCGATGGTTTGAGCATTGCCGAATACCGAAAAGTCAATGTAGCGTGAGATTGAAACTGTCCAAAAAAAACGTCCGCATCCCCTTTTTGTCTATTAACCCCTCCGGGGAAACCGGGGCCGGACCAAAGCAAGATATCAGGCTGCCCTCGATTGCTTTGGCTAGGCTTTCCTCGCTTAGTGGCGATAATCATATTTTCACTGCGGCATCCGCCCTGAACGGCCCCGGAAGGAAAGCCCCCGCGCACGCGAAAGCGGTGCCCGCCGAGGAGGAGGGCACCGCTTCATTTCCGCCGGGCCCATCGGCCCGGCCACCGGATCAGATGACCTTGGGGCCGTTCTCGAGCGGCGGGACGTCCTTCAGGGACGGCACCCCCGGCGGAGAATCGGGGGTCATGCATTTCATTTCGAGCGGACCCCCCTTCAGTGCGGAGGCGACGAGGGACTGCACCGACGGGGTCATCGTCATCGTCAGATGGACGACCGGATCGTTCGGGCACAGGTCCTGCGTGACGATGTTGTAGTAGTCGCCCGGACCGTCCATCAGATTGATGCGGTAGGGCGAGGCATCGTATTCCAGGGTCGTCGTGATGTTGTAGTACCGGATGCCGGGCAACGCCTCGGACGGGGTGTTCAACCGGCGCACCTCATCACCCTCCGAGGACATTTCCAGGCAGGCGTCGGAGGGGTTCTTCGCCAGTTCCGGGGGCACGAGTAGCTCCAGCCCGGGCGGCGGGCACTGGCCGTTGCGCACCGCATCGGCCTGGAACGGCGACCCCTTGATCAGCCCCGAGAGGCTCACGACCTTTCGGACGTGGCGCGCTCCGTCGAAGTCCTTCAGCCAGTACCTCGTCACCAGGCCACCCTGCGAATACGTGACCACGTCGAACTTGTCGTGGCCGGTCTCGGCCTTGAGCTTCTCGATGAAAGCTGGAATCCGGGCCGAATTTCCCTTCACCGTGACATAGGGGCTGGTGGCGGGATCGGACGGCTCCCACACCATGAACGGGTGGACGTCCACGCCGAAGCGCCGCATCGAGGCGGCGAAGGCATCCGCCATTTGTTTCGGCTCGTTCGAGCCAGAGACGTAGATGACCGGCAGCTTCTCGGACTCATCGATCGACGCGGCGGGACCGGGGCCCCGCACTACGCCGGCTTCGGCGACCGGAGCCGCCGCGAAAGCCAGCGACATGCTCAGCGCGCACGCCACGGAGCAGCGCCGCAGCAGTTTCGAACTCATCGTTTGCACCTTTCTTCTGCACCTTTCTTCGGGCCCCGCCGGGCGGGGCCCGTCGGGGACTACTGCTTCGCGACCTTTTCGAGGGTCGGGCGGAGCTGCTCGAGCACCCAGGCGCGGCTGAGGGAACTCGGGTTGTTCAGCGCCTGCACCAGCACGGCATCGCCGAAGATGGTCGTGTCGTTCTTGACCTGGCGCAGGTCCGAGAAGCCGGGGATCGCGCGAATCTCGTCGGGACCGCCGGAGACGGCGTACACGGCCATGAAGTCGGCGTCGATCACGGAGATGTTCTCGGGGGACACCATGGCGCGGCCCGATCGCTGCGGGAGGGACGCGAAGGAATCGGGCACCTTCATGCCCAGGTCGTAGAGCGCGGAGTTGCCCGGCTCCTCCGGATCCGCGACCACTCCCATGCCCCGCTGCGGCGCGTACTGGGCGATGACGCCCGTCTTGCCCTCGAGCTTCGGCAGTTCCGACTTGACGGAGTCGAAGCGCCCGGCGTCTTCGTCGATGACCTTCTTCGCGTCGCCCTCCTTGCCGTAGATCTTGCCCAGGGCCTCCAGCTGCGGCTTCCAGCCGAGGGATTCGCCCTCCGCGCCGATGCCGCCGAGGGTCGGGGCGATCTCCTTGAGGCTCGTGTAGGTCTCCTGCGTGATCCGCCAGAAGTCGCCGACGATGAAGTCGGGCTTCGCGGCGGCGATCTTCTCGACGGGAACCGTGCGGAAATCGGGGACGTCGATGCGCTCGACCCCCTTCAGCGCCTCGGCGCGCCACGGGGCGCCCTTGTCCGCGGGGGTTTCGATGACCACATCGGGGGTCACGCCCAGGGCGAGGAGATTGTCGACGGCGACGCCGGAGGCGACCACCTTGGCGGGCTTGACGGGGTATTCGTCGGTTCCCCACGCGTGGGCGATGCTGACCGTTCCGGCGTCCTTCCGGTCGCCTTCCGCAGGTTCATCGGCTTTCGAGCAGCCGGTCAGGAGGAGGCCGGCCGCCGCGACGATCGCCGCGACTTTCCCAATGGTCCGCTTCATTGAATCTGGTTTCCTTAACTCGTTCCGGGGTGCGCCACCCGCGCCACGCACGGGATGTAGGCCCACCATTCACAGGCAATGAAGGTTTGCCTAACCTTCATTGCTAATCTATGTCCTAGTCAGCATCTATACAACCCCTATTGCGGAGAATCACATGTCACACACAACCGTCCGGGCCCCGAGCGCCGGAGTCGCGGGCGCACCATCCCGCCGGCGCAGATCCTGCTGGGTGATCGCGCTGCCCGTGCTCATCATCGCCGCCTCGGCACTGAGCCTGGCCATCGGCTCGAGGCCGATGTCGGCCGATCAACTGGCCGATGCCATCGGGCCGGCCCTGGAGTCCCTGCGCACCGGGTCGCGCGGCGGGTCGGACGGCGAGATCATCGCCAACCTCCGGGTGCCCCGCACCATCCTGGCGTTGTCCGTGGGCGCCGCGCTCGGCGTGGCGGGGGCGATCATCCAGGGCTACACCCGCAATCCCCTCGCGGAGCCCGGGATTCTCGGGATTTCCGCCGGCGCCGCCTTCGCGGTGGTCGCGGGGACGCTGCTCGCCGGGTCGCTGTCCACTCCGGCGACGGCCGCCCTGGCCTTCGTCGGCGCGGCGATCGCGGCATTCGCGGTGTTCGGCGTGACCTCCCTCGGGGGCGGGCTCAACCCGCTGACGCTCATCCTCGCGGGCGCAGCCATCACCGCCCTGCTCTCTTCGCTGACGTCCGCGCTGGTCCTGTCGGATGTGCGGGCCCTCGACCGGGTGCGGTTCTGGACGGTGGGGTCGGTGGCCGCCGGCGATCTGGGGGTGGCGCTGACCATCGCCCCAATTCTGGCGATCGGGATCCTCGCGGGATTCGCCACGGCCCCGACGCTCAATCTCCTGGCCCTGGGCGACGACGTCTCGGCGGGGCTCGGCGTCAACGTACCGATGGCCCGGATCGCGGCGATGGTCATCGTCGCGGTTTTGGCCGGGGCCTCGACGGCCGCGGCGGGG
>NZ_JVPT01000082.1:0-4274 GCF_001055915.1 Corynebacterium sp. 212_CJEI
GGGGGGTGTCCCTATGTTTTTGTCAAGTGCCAGACCGATGTTGACGAGCACAGTCTTGGGAGTAGTTTCTTAGGCGTGCCTAGGAGCCGGCCAGCGTGTGCTGGTCGGCTTCGTCTTTGGGGCTTTATGCGGCGACGGGGCGTGGCGGGATTTCGCGGAAGAACTCCTTGTTTTTCAGCATCGCGTAGATGACATTGCATCGGCGTCGTGCCAGGCAGATGACTGCTGCGTTGTGGCGTTTTCCTTCAGCGCGTTTGCGTTCGTAATACCGCCGTGACGGTTCGTGGCTGCGGATAACTGCGAATGCGGAGTAGAACAAGGCGTTTTTCAGTCGTTTATTGCCTGACCGTGCCGGGAATTCACCTCTGATCGACGAACCGGATCGTCTAGTCACGGGTGCTATTCCAGCATAAGCAGCTAAGTGGCCAGCACTAGCGAAGTCGGAGCCATCACCGATCGCAAGAAGGATCTGCGCTGCGGTCTTGATGCCGACTCCGGGCATACTCATCAAGACCTCACAAAGAGGGAAATCAGCGAGCATCTCTTCAACCTGCTCAGCAATGGTGTTTCGTTGCTCTTTGAGGGCCTGGATGTTTGCAGCCAGTTGAGGAATTACTAACTCGGCGGCATCGCTTCCAGGCACGGTGACTGTTTGAGCTTTCAGCGCTGTAAAAATGTCGTCTACCAGCGGGGTGGGGTCTTTACGTGTGCGCTTGATCATCCAGTTCAACACTCGTTGGTATCCGGCTCTTTTTAGCCCCTGCGGTCCCTTGTAATGGATCAATAATTCCAGGATCGGCGTGCGAGTCAGGGTGCTACCAGCAAAAACTCGTTCCAGGCTGGGGTAGATCTGGGTGAGGACACTGCGAAGCCGATTGACAGTGCGAGTGCAATCGCGGGCGATGTCATCATCGAAGCCGGACAGCATCTTTAGGGCGGAGAGTACCTCATCATTGCGGTCGACGGCACGTAGCGTGTGGGGCATTGTGCGGGCGGTGTCGGCGATGATGAATGCGTCGCGTTTGTCTGTTTTTGCACGTCCCGGATAGAGATCTGCAGCTTTGCGCATCGCAAGACCTGGCAGGTATCCGACTTCGCAACCGCAGTCCCGGGCTACAGCAATCGGTAGTGCGCCGATGGTGTTGGGTTGGTCGACGATCACGAGCACGGTGCCAAGCTTCTGAAGCTGGTGAAAAACGCCTGCTAGTTCGGATTCGAGTTGAGGCAACGGTTTGTCGAAGACCTTGTTGCCATCACGGTCTAAGGCGCAGGCGTGGTGTTCAGATTTGCCGACGTCTAACCCAAGGAATATGTCGATGGAATGCTCCGGAGACATGATGAGCTCCTAGAAAACGAGATGGGTATGGCGTTGTTCCAGTCGCTGGTGTCATGACCTTCGTTGCAAGCACCCACGTTACAAAGAGACCTAGTTTAAAACTGGCCGTGTCCTTATCAGCTGTCATCGAAAGTCCTGGCACCCGGCGGCAACACCCCCCCGGATTATGGAAACTACAGGGCAGGTAAGCCATACCGGGACCAGCGACTATCCCCATTATCGGGGACACTCACAAGGTAACGGGAATGCGACCGGGGAAGCCCAACGCATGTGGGCCTCGAGCATTCGCGTTTTAGCGCTTCAGCCCCGCGATCATGGTCTTCAAGTTGCTGCGCAGGAAATCCTCGTAGGTTCCCGCGACCGTGCCCGGCTTGCCGAGCTCATCGGAGTGCAGTGGCTCGTCGAAGATCGGAATCCCGGCCTCCTTCGAGACGGTCTTCATGGGGCGCGTATCCACGTTCGACTCCACGAACAGGTGCTTCGGGCGCTTGTCCTTCAGCTGGCGCACGAGGTGTCCGATCTGCGCGGGGGAGCCGTTTTCATCCGTGTCGATCTGCCAGATATACAGCTGCTCCATGCCGTAGGTGTCGACCATGTATTGGAAGGCATGTTCACTGGCCACGAGCACACGATCCTCCTTCGGCAGCGCACCGATCTGCTCGCGGTAGTCGGCGTCGATGCTCTCCAGCATGGCCTTGTACTCCGCCCCCTTCTCCTCGATGTGCTCGGCACGCTCGGGCAGGGCCTCGGCCAGCGCCGCGGTCACGTTCTCGGCCATCGCGATGCCGACGGTCGGGTCCAGGAAGGCGTGCGGGTTGATCTCCTGATTGCCCTTTTCGTCCTTGAGGTACTTCGGTTCCACGCCCTTGGTGGCCTCGACCATCTGGGAATCGTCCAGGCCCGCGGTGTTTTTCAGTTTCGCGAGCCAGCCGTGCTCACCGCCCTCGAGGTTCAGCCCGTTGTAGAACAGCAGGTCGGCGTCGCTCGTCGCATCCAGGTCCGCGGGCAGGGGGTCGTAGTCGTGCGGGTCCGTGCCGGTCGGCACGAGGTTATGGACGTCCACCGCCTCGCCGCCGATCTCCTCCACCAGGTCCGCCAGCAGCGTGAAGGTGGTGACGACGTTCAGCTGCTCACCGTCTGCCTTCTCCTCCGTCGAGAAGGTCACGGCCCCGAACACGAGGGCACCGCCCACCAGGAGGGCCAACAGCGCGGCCAGTGGCTTATTGCCCAGCGAGCGAGCAATCAGTCCCTTGCCTGGCGCGAAGAGGAAAGCCAGCAGGAACAGCGCGCTGGCGGTCAGCACGATCGTCACGCCGGAGGACACGTTGTAGCTATAGCTCAGGAACAGCCCCACTACGGAGCTGAGCGCCGAGATCGCCACTGAAAGCCCGATCATCACTCCCAGCCGGTTCGTCAGCAGGTACGCCGCCGACGCCGGAGTGATCAGCAGGGAGACCACCAGGATCACGCCCACCGTCTGCAGGGAAATGACCGTCACCAGCGTGAGCACCACCATCAGCCCGTAGTGGATTGCCCGCACGGGCACGCCAGCCGACTGCGCCATGACGGGGTCGAAGGTGCTGAGCTTGAGCTCCTTGTAAAAGACCAGCGTGAGAATCAGCACGGCAGCGGCAATACCGATCGAGAGGTTGCGGTCGGCGTCCTGAACGGTCAGGACGTTGCCGAAGAGGATCTCCGTCAGATCCGTCGCCGTCTGCGCTTTCGCCATGAGCAGCACGCCGATCGCGAAGAAGGTGGAAAAGACGATGCCGATCGCCGAATCGTTCTTCACAGTGGAGCGTTCGCTGATCAGCCCGATCGCCAGTGTGGCGAGTAGACCCGCGACCACCGCCCCGAGGAAGAGGTTCGTGCCGAGCAGGTAGGAGGCCGCGACCCCCGGTAGTACGGCGTGCGAGATGGCGTCGCCGATCAGGGCCATGCCGCGCAGCACGATGAAGCTGCCGACGATGCCGCAGGCCACGCCCACGATCACCGAGGTGATCAGCGCTTTTTGCAGGTAGCCGTGGCTGAGTAGTGAGTCGAGGAACTCCGCGATCATGCTGTCTCCTCCTGGAGGGCTGCCTGCCGTGGCGTGGGGTGGGCTGGTGCTGACGGCTCGCGGATGACGAGCGCGCCGAAGGCCTTCTGCAGCACGTCGGGGACGAAGACCTCCTCGGTGGGACCCGCCGCGACGAGCTCGCCGTTGAGGACGATGAGGTCGTTGTAGTAGCCGCGCACCGTGTTCATGTCGTGGTGCACGACGACGACGTGCTTGCCCGCGTCCGCCATCTGCCGCAGCAGGGTCACGATCGTCTTCTCGCTGGGGACGTCGATGCCGACGAAGGGCTCGTCCAGGAAGATGTACTCCGCGTCCTGGACGATGGCGCGGGCAAAGAGGACGCGCTGGAACTGTCCGCCCGAGAGTTCGCTGATGTGGCGGTGGCGAAAGTCCCACATGTCGACGTCCTTGAGAGCCTGGGTGGCTGCTTCGCGTTCGGCCTTGCCGGGGCGGTGGAAAAGACCCAGGCGCGGGTAAGTGCCCATCAGGACGGTGTCGAAGACGCTGGTGGGGAAGTTGCGGTCGAGGTCAGAGCGCTGCTCGATATAAGCGATTGCGCGGCGCTGCTCGGCGGGGGCCTTGCCGTCGAGGGTGACGGGGTAGCCGGCAGGGGCGCCGGTGGGGCCTGTGCCGTGGACGTTGTGTTTGTCCAGGATCTGGAGCATCGCCTTCATGAGGGTGGATTTGCCTGAGCCGTTGGGGCCGATGATGCCGTGCATGCCGGGGGAGTCGAGGGTGAAGCTGATGTTCCGAATCGCGGTGTTCGCGCCGTAGCTCACGCTCAAGTTCTGGACGCTAATACTCATGGCAGCCAAGAATAGTGGTCAGTTCAATGAATCACCAAGTTCAATGTATTGACCTTTGGGGCGGGGTGGTGTT
>NZ_JVPT01000083.1:0-83169 GCF_001055915.1 Corynebacterium sp. 212_CJEI
CCCGTTACCTTGTGAGTGTCCCCGATAATGGGGATAGTCGCTGGTCCCGGTATGGCTTACCTGCCCTGTAGTTTCCATAATCCGGGGGGGTGTTGCCGCCGGGTGCCAGGACTTTCGATGACAGCTGATAAGGACACGGCCAGTTTTAAACTAGGTCTCTTTGTAACGTGGGTGCTTGCAACGAAGGTCATGACACCAGCGACTGGAACAACGCCATACCCATCTCGTTTTCTAGGAGCTCATCATGTCTCCGGAGCATTCCATCGACATATTCCTTGGGTTAGACGTCGGCAAATCTGAACACCACGCCTGCGCCTTAGACCGTGATGGCAACAAGGTCTTCGACAAACCGTTGCCTCAACTCGAATCCGAACTAGCAGGCGTTTTTCACCAGCTTCAGAAGCTTGGCACCGTGCTCGTGATCGTCGACCAACCCAACACCATCGGCGCACTACCGATTGCTGTAGCCCGGGACTGCGGTTGCGAAGTCGGATACCTGCCAGGTCTTGCGATGCGCAAAGCTGCAGATCTCTATCCGGGACGTGCAAAAACAGACAAACGCGACGCATTCATCATCGCCGACACCGCCCGCACAATGCCCCACACGCTACGTGCCGTCGACCGCAATGATGAGGTACTCTCCGCCCTAAAGATGCTGTCCGGCTTCGATGATGACATCGCCCGCGATTGCACTCGCACTGTCAATCGGCTTCGCAGTGTCCTCACCCAGATCTACCCCAGCCTGGAACGAGTTTTTGCTGGTAGCACCCTGACTCGCACGCCGATCCTGGAATTATTGATCCATTACAAGGGACCGCAGGGGCTAAAAAGAGCCGGATACCAACGAGTGTTGAACTGGATGATCAAGCGCACACGTAAAGACCCCACCCCGCTGGTAGACGACATTTTTACAGCGCTGAAAGCTCAAACAGTCACCGTGCCTGGAAGCGATGCCGCCGAGTTAGTAATTCCTCAACTGGCTGCAAACATCCAGGCCCTCAAAGAGCAACGAAACACCATTGCTGAGCAGGTTGAAGAGATGCTCGCTGATTTCCCTCTTTGTGAGGTCTTGATGAGTATGCCCGGAGTCGGCATCAAGACCGCAGCGCAGATCCTTCTTGCGATCGGTGATGGCTCCGACTTCGCTAGTGCTGGCCACTTAGCTGCTTATGCTGGAATAGCACCCGTGACTAGACGATCCGGTTCGTCGATCAGAGGTGAATTCCCGGCACGGTCAGGCAATAAACGACTGAAAAACGCCTTGTTCTACTCCGCATTCGCAGTTATCCGCAGCCACGAACCGTCACGGCGGTATTACGAACGCAAACGCGCTGAAGGAAAACGCCACAACGCAGCAGTCATCTGCCTGGCACGACGCCGATGCAATGTCATCTACGCGATGCTGAAAAACAAGGAGTTCTTCCGCGAAATCCCGCCACGCCCCGTCGCCGCATAAAGCCCCAAAGACGAAGCCGACCAGCACACGCTGGCCGGCTCCTAGGCACGCCTAAGAAACTACTCCCAAGACTGTGCTCGTCAACATCGGTCTGGCACTTGACAAAAACATAGGGACACCCCCCCGGGGTGAAGGATAAAAAGTGTGCCCGCATCAGCAGTGGGAGTTGGGCATAAGAAATTCCCCCGGTCAAACGACCGGGGGAATTTGTTCCTTGTTACTTAGACGCTCATTTTGATACAAGACTCTGGGTGGGTGCATGGAGCAGCAAGGTGGGTGCAGTTGGCGCGAGGGTGGGTGCACAATCGACCTTTCCCAGGCACGCGGGGCTGTCAGCTCTAAACGGTGCCGACTAGCAACAGATGTCAACTAGAGATGAGTCCCGACAGAATCTGCTCGAGGAACCGTACGTTGACGTTCCCTAAGTTCTCAGGGGTTTCATTACTAAGTTGCCCCATGAGGCCAACTGCTCGCTCTTTGTTTGTTTCAAAGACATCACGGATATCAGAGGTGAGCTTAAGGGAAATGAGCATGCCCATCATATTGATAGAGATCGCCAGCATTCTCGAAGCCATTTCTACCACTGCTTTGTCAGGTGGTATGTCGCCGGTCTGCCTTGCCTTCGAGAAGAACAACTTCACGAATTTATCGGCAGTTCCGAACGCTTTGTCTGCCTCGTCAATATTGCCAAGCCTCCAGTAGCATGACCCCAAGTTCATGTAGGCACGGCTGAGGATACCTAGATACAAGGCCCAGTGTTCCGGTATTTGGTCAAAGATCCTTTCGGTATCGCGAATCACAGCTACCTGATTGGCGATTTTGGGGAACTCTCTCCCGCCTTCGATGAACCAAAGTGGGTCACTGTCTACTCCAGTTCCGCTCAGGCGTCCGAAACGACCGTTCTTCTCTTGCACCAGAGGGTAGAAGTCAATATATTCCATTTCACTGTTTAGTTCACGCAATCGTGCATCGACCAAATCGATAAGTGTATATCCATTACTTGAATCAATAGTCAACGCTGCGCGTACCCTCATAAGTCGCTCAATAGCTTTAGCACCTCGCCCTTGAATTTGGTAGATCCAGGAGAGAAGGACTTCCGCTCGCACTGTGCTGCTTCCTGTAGCACCGACCGCGATGCGCGCGTTCTCTGTCAACGTTTCCAAAACAGACCGCGCCTCATCGAATTGCTCGAGTTGAAGCAACGCGTATCCAAGCTGGTGCGCGGCACGCAGGCCCAGTGGATCATAGGCTCCGTGGTGCCGATGGACGATGGAAAAGCAGGCAGATAGCCATTGCTGAGCATCGGCGAACCTCTTCTCGTTGAGAGCAATGCCTCCCGCCCAGATATACATATCGGCCCGGAGAGTTGCATGATTTCTCGACTCTGGGATTCTCCCATCCAAGTCACGGAACGCCTGCTCGACATCCGTAATCTGATTGGCATAATATCCAAAAACGATCACATCCGCTTCCACCTCGAGCGCAGCAGGCGAATCCTCGCCGACTGCTTTTCGGATTCTTGCTAGAAGTGCTTTCCCTTGGTCAAAGGCTTCATCGCTAGAGGAATTTCGTGCATTCACCGCCCTAAGTCGCTTCATCTGAAGCATGAGAGTCTTAGGAGAATCCTCCCCGAAAATCTCTGTCGCCGCACCGATACCTTCCTCGTAAAATTCGATGGCATCCTCGTATGCCCAATTCTCGAAGGCTACATCTCCCTTTAGCGTTACCAACGGGATGTATACAGCTTCCACAACATCCGCTGAAACTGGTTCGTCCGAGTACCTTTCTAAGAGCATCGCTGTGATGTGCATCAGGACTGGCATGGCTTCCAGCGGGTCTCCGCTCCTCAGCAGGAGTCTCGCGTGGAGGAGCTTGACCACCAATGTGTCAGGATGGTTTTGTCCATCCAATTTAATCTGTAACGGTAGAAGCTTCGAAAGGATCGCTTCGGCATCAGTAAACTCAGACATTGCGTAATAACAATCCGCAATTTGCCTGAGCACGAAAATCTGATCGCGTACGTCAGCGTCCCCGCCAAGAGCGCCAAGAGCAAAGTTGAAATGCTCGATCGCCTTTGAAAAATCAAATGCCGCTATGTTGCGTCTCGCAACGTGGATGTGCGCCGCCGCTGTTGTGAGAGGTAGCCCCTCCCCACCGAAGGTAAGATACCAGTCCACCACTGCATCTACTTGAGAGCTGCTGGGGAGATCGAGATGCTCACGCTGATCATCAAGCCAATGTGTGCAAGCTTGTTGCGCGAATCTTTGTGCATGCTTCTTTAAGGTGGACCGGTCTTGAACGGTTTTCCTCACGTGTCGGGTCAACAAGGGATCGGCGAAGTGGGCTACCTCTGTTGATCCCTTGCACCATCCGATGGGATTTCGAGCTTTATTAATCGCATCGTGAGCGCTTTCCGGTGACTCTTGGTAAATCTCGTTGATGACCTCGGCGATGACTGTCGGCACGAATCGATTAAGTATGTCCTGAGCTGGATCTGAGGGGTTTCCTGCGACCGCTGCCGTCAGCGCGTTTCTCACACCTTCAGGCAGAGCCTTCCAGCGGCTCTCGACTACTCGTTCGACACTGTCTGGTAGCTTGAAATCATCGGAAAGAAGAATTTTGTGACCTGATAGTCGAATCTCAATCGCAACGTTGGGGTCGGTAATCCAAAGAAGGAGAAACAATGGCGTATTAAGTTTCTCCACCACCTGTTTCGCAACGTCGGCAGACGTTTCTGGGGCATAGCGCAATAGGAGTTCGACGAGTGAGTTCTCCTTGAGAGAAGGGACATCCACATCAATAAGTTGCGCTTGAACATCCGAGTTTTCTTGCATGTCTGAATGCCATTGTTCGAAGTCGTCCTCGACCATTCCCTCAGGCCAGGCAGTACCAATCACCATCACGGGCCGCTTCAGGTCAGGCTCGCTGAGCACTGTCAGAAGCGAACGGAGTTCCGGCCCCATCAGGTGCATATCCTCGATGACGACAATTCCGGGGAGGCCTTTTGCAGTCAAGGATCGAATGGCTTCAGCTAGTTCCGCACCAGCGTCCTTCTTCGACTTGAGGTGCTGTTCCCCCATGTATACGTCTCGGTGAAGATTCTTCGAGTTCTTTCGTCTCTTGCCAAACCAACGAAATACATCGCCTAGCCACGATGTGAGAGTAGCTGGAAGCGGAATACCGATACTCAACGCTTCAAGAGAATACTCAAGCAATGTATCGGCTGCATCAGCCTGCAAGTCCTTGCGGACCCGAGGAACTACTTCAGAGAGCACTTTCCCAGCACGAGCGAGAGCTCCAGAGGCATCCCACCACGCCAACGACAAGGGGGCCAGGTGGGTCGCCATCTGTTTCTTACCCGTTGCCACGACATCGAGTTTTTGGTTGTTCCGCAGCTCTTGACAATTGAATGACCACCAACCAAACGTCGGGAGCGTGTCTTCCTTCCAAATGAAGGAATCCAAATCAGGGGAAAGAACCGCGCGGCCTCGTAGTGGGTCGGCTTCACCATCTGCGAAAGTCAGCTCGGGCCAGTATTGCCCATATCCGTCCTTGGATTTTTCCGCCTTATCCAAGCGAAGTAACTCGTAAAGGCGCTGAATGATAGCTGTCTTCCCAACACCGGATGCCCCCCGAAGCATCAAAACAATAGGACCGTCATAGCAACCGCCGGAAAGAGCCTTCACCCGATCATGCAGGTCTCGCGCGATCGATTCGTGTTGTCCAAGGAGCTCAGGCACCCTAGTTCCTCCCACAAAAAACGCATGGCCCAAAACCACAGTCACGTGACGTCACCGTCAAGATAAGGAGACCTAGAATAATCGCCATGTCAACTGCCAAGCTACATTCCATTCTCACCGAACATCGAGTGCTTCTCAACCGATCCTCTGAAACTGGCATCCTTAAACCCGATTCTGAGGGTGCCGTCCGTGTCGACCTCGGCGTGGTCGACGAGGGTGTTCCATGCTTGGTCGCTGTATTCGAGGGGTGGCTGGGTGGTGAGGAAGTCACGGACTTCTACGGCCTGGGCGCGGCGGCGACGCAGATCGTCAATCTGTTCAGTGATGTGCTGGTATTGGTTCTCCAGCTCGCTGTGCCGGGCTTCGAGTTGATGGTAGCGGTAGGTCGTAGTCGTCAGGGTCATGGGCTGTTGCCGCTGCAGACGCGATGAGTTGGTTCATCAGCGTAAGGGTTTCTTCGATCCGCTCTGTTAGGTCGGCCTGCTGGGTTTCCAACTCGTGGGTGTTGTAGACCGTTTCATCGAGCAGACGCATGGTGTCATCGGGCACGGCGTGGTCGGTGACGCGCCCGGTCAGGGCTTTGACGAAGGCTTCTTTGATTTGGTCGTCAGTGACGTGGGGCGTGGCGCAACGGTGAGTTTTCTTGTATTTGTTGTTGCAGCGCCAGATATGGTGGCGGCATTTGCTAGTGGAGTGCCAAACTTTCCGTCCAAACCAGCCGCCGCAGTCGGAGCACTTGATGCGGTTGGCGAACGGGTTGCTGTTGGCGGTTCCCCGGCCTGCGCGGCGTGCAATCCCTGCTTGAACGGCGTCCCAGGTAGCGGGATTGATGATGGGTTCGTGGTTACCGGTTACGTAGTACTGAGGACTTCGCCTTCGTTGACTTTCATGGTTTTGGTCAGAAAGTCAGTGGTGAAGCTCTTTTGCAACAGCGCATCGCCTTTGTATTTCTCATTGACAAGAATCGACCGCACAGTGGAGGGCGGCCACACTGTCTTGTCGCGCGGGGTGGCGATTCCATCGGCTGTGAGTTCGAGAGTGTCCGATAGTTTGTGTGCGGGGGTTTGGTTTACAAGTAGTCTGCGAATCGGTCTGGGTATGCCACGGCTAGTTGGTTGATGGCTTGTTTCCACCCGGTGGCTTTCGCTCCTTCAATATGGCAGTCACACTCAACGCAAACTTGGCAACGTCGTCCCAATGACTCGAATCGCAAGAGATTTAGCAAGGACACTCGTTGCAACTAATGTCAACTACTCAACTACATTCAAGCCTCATGAAGTTTCCGAGCTAAAGAAACATTATAATATTTACCTACGCGCCTACATTGAATTAATACTGGCTACTGAGCATGAACTCCGTCAGGCATGGGCTCTCTCTAAAACATTTACATTTCTTGAAAAAGATGATGACAACAGCGCGATAGAGTCCCTGAGTACGAGCCTAATTCAGGCCATTGCCACTTTCCAGGTACGCGGCAGCTTTACTGCATCACTAGGTCACGTGAACGAGGCTACGCTGAGAGAGAAGCTGCTCCTACTAGGGCTTGTTGCTGATGTTGACTTTAACCGAAATGATGTCGATGTTTCAGCAATACTATCTGCTACCGAACCAGAAGAGGTCAGCGCCCCAGAAGATGTGCCAGTAGGCAAAGTGCGTGCTTACGACTTCATCCTGCCCTTCCGAGTCCCTGGCTGGGGAGAGAAACCTCGCCTTTTTATTCAGTCTCAGTTCTATGAGGGCGACAGCGGAAGCGTCTCGCACAAGGTCGTCGATCAGACTAGTAGTTCCCGGATACAAACCCGAGAAAGTTACCCAAACTCGGCATTTCTCGAATACCTTGACGGCGCAGGGTACGCAGGCGCTTTGCGTGGCGATCTTGGACACATGCTTAAGTTTGAATCCACTGAGGATTTCATACAAGTAAAGTCCATTTTGGTGCGCCTACGTAGGGCACTTCAGCAGATCGGCTTCCTGACGCCTCTCGAAATCGAGCACGCGGTGCTGCTCTCACCAGACGGGGATCTACAAGGAGTCCGGCAGTACTTGGAGAACGACGGTTATTCTCCCGACGAGATCACTCGAGCTATTCAATCTGCAATTGTCGGTGGAAACATCCACAGCGAAGAAAACCGGCTCACCATTGCGCCAGAGAGGTTACCGATCGCACGTGCCCGCCTTCTCCTAGATCTTGTCGTTCTTTCGGCGCAGCTCCTTAATGTTCCACATGAGGACGCAGAAACAGTCTATATAGTCCCTGGGTACGGAGCCGACTTTGGCTGTACCCCAAGGTGAGCTGGTGCAGATGGTTGACCAAGCTGGTGCAAGCACCTTGTGGCCCGACGAAGCAACCCTTCAAGATGATCTTGAGTGGCTATTAGTCGAGCAAACGATTAGTAAGCGCCCAATCGATAACGAGTAGTGTCTTGGGATTTCTCAAACCGGGTGCGCGCACCTTTTGACGTCAGCCCGGACACTTTTGACGATGCCCTATAGATTTTGACGCCTGTCCAGAACAGCCCCACTACCCCGCTAGCCAACACCTAATCACGTCACACGAAACACCCTGAAACGCCGATGATCGCGCCTACTCAACGCCCTATCCACTCAAGAAACCACGTTTGACAAGACAAAACACACTCCACGTAAGGCAAACAATAAGACGCCCACTTTGTATCAAAATGAGCGTCTAAATGGTGGAGCTAACGGGACTCGAACCCGTGACCCCCACACTGCCAGTGTGGTGCGCTACCAGCTGCGCCATAGCCCCAGAATCAACACCGAAGCGGCTTACACCCTCCGTTGTGGACTCCTCAAAGGCTACATGGCGCTGTCATATATCACCAAATCCGCATGTAGAACACGCTTTTACATATCCTTCTGGCGCATCCAACAACATGACTTAAAGCTGAACTTCACAAAGCCCACAAGAGAACTAGCGCAGAGCCAGCTCGACCCACTCTCCCAGGCGACCGTCTTCGGAGATGTCTTGCAGAATGTCCTTACCATCGACAAAGACGTGCGGCGAGGAAACCTTGCCCAAGCGCTTCTCAAGGTCATCGAAGTTGGCGTTTGCACTTGCCTTGGCCTCGGTGGTGTCGATGCCGGAGCGGACTTCGCTGACAATATTGTCAGCAACACCGAGCTGCTCCAGACGGTCAGCCAGCTCATCATTGTCCCACGTGACGGAGTTCTGCTGGTCAGCCATCATCATTGTGTGGAAGTTCCAATATGCGCGAGCATCCCCGGTCTCAGCAATCTTGCGGGCAATCGCGAAGGCGCGAGTGGAGTGGCCGTCACGCTGCTCCTTCTCCTGACCATCCAGGAAGTTCAGCGTGCGGTATTCAGCGACTAGCTTGCCGTCGTTTAGTGCCTTGAGCTCATCATCGTGGCCCTCTTCGCTCATTTGAGCACAGTAGTGGCACGAGAAGTCCTCAAAAATCGTGGCTGTTTTAGCCCCTTCGGCGCCGTCCTTGCTCAGTCGGATGACATCGCCGTCGAGTGCGACGGAGAAGTCGACGTCCTCATCTGGCAGCCCCTCAATCGGCTGCGACCGGCCGATGTAGATAACGCCACCAATAACAACTGCAACGACAGCAAGAAGAGCAATCAGGCCGACGACGAAGCCACTGCCCTTTTCATTTGGGTTCTTAATCTTCTGACTCACACCGCTTACGATAGCGGTGTTTTCTTGCCAATGACACAATTGCGCCTGAGAAAACGGAAATGGTTACTAGGCCTATCACTAGACCCACCGCCTTGACCCCAGCCCCTTGTCCCTTCCCTCAGACTTCAACCTCTAGCGCGCGGGCTAGGCGTAAATGGCAAACTTCTTCCACGGCCACACGTACACAAATGCAGCCAAGGCCAGAAAACCTATATCTCGGGCGATTTCCGTCAGATACGTAGCGGGGCCAGCGTTCTCATCGTAGCCACCGCCACCAAAGCAACCGCAGTCAATCTGCAGGCCGCGCGCCCACGCCGAGATAATGCCGCCGATGAACGCCAGTAAGAGCAACCCCGACAGCACTGCTACCGGACGCAGGAAAAGCCCCAATACCAGTAAGAGTCCGAGGATGACTTCGAAGGCGGGCAGCGCAACCGCTACCATCGGCACCAAATCGCTCGGCAACAGCTCATAAGCTTGCACTGCCTGACGCGATTCCAGCGGGTTCAGCAGTTTGATAAGACCCGAGTACAACCAAACTGCAGCCAGGCCGAATCGTGCCACCACGCCTACGAAATTCTTCATGCACAGAAATGTTAGTACAGGCTAACTGTTTACAGCTAGCCCAACGGCTATCAATTACCCGTTCAGAACCGCGGAGACCACGTCCTGTGCCTCAGCCTGAACCTGGGCCAGGTGGTCCGCGCCCTTGAAGGACTCCGCGTAGATCTTGTACTTATCTTCAGTACCCGACGGACGTGCCGCGAACCATGCGTTTTCCGTAACCACCTTGAGGCCACCAATCGCAGCGCCGTTACCCGGTGCTTCGGTCAGTTTGGCTGTGATGGTCTCCCCAGCCAGGGTGTCGGCCTTGACCTGCTCTGGCGAGAGCTTCTTCAGGATTGCCTTCTGCTCACGGGTTGCGTCGGCATCGGTACGGGCGTAAGCCGGGGCACCGTACTTATCGGCGAGCTCTGCGTAGAGCTGCGATGGAGTCTTCTCGGTCACAGCCCTAATCTCGCTGGCCAGGAGGTCCAGGATGATGCCGTCTTTATCGGTGGACCACACAGTGCCGTCGTGACGCAGGAACGATGCACCAGCGGATTCCTCGCCACCGAAACCGATGGTGCCACCGAGCAGACCAGGGACGAACCACTTGAAACCGACCGGCACTTCCACGAGCTGGCGACCCAAATTGGCAACGACGCGGTCAATCATCGACGAAGACACCAGCGTCTTACCGACCGCGGTCTCCTGCGACCAGCCCGGACGGTGCGCGAAGAGGTAGTCAATGGCAACGGCCAGGTAGTGGTTCGGGTTCATCAGACCCGCGTCCGGGGTAACAATTCCGTGGCGATCCGAGTCCGCGTCATTACCTGTGGAGATGTCGAACTTATCGCGGTTACCAATCAGGGACGCCATCGCATTCGGCGAGGAGCAGTCCATACGAATCTTGCCGTCGGTATCCAGCGTCATAAAACGCCAGGTCGCATCGACCAGCGGATTGACCACAGTCAGGTTTAGGTTATGCGCATCGCCAATTGCGCCCCAGTAATCCACCGACGCACCGCCCATCGGGTCAGCACCGATACGCACGCCGGCATCACGGATGGCGTCGAGGTTGACAACATTCGGCAGGTCCGACACGTACGCATTGAGGTAGTCGTGCTTTACGACGAGGTCTCCTGCCTTATCCACCAGCTGGCGCTTAACCCCATCCAGGCCCTTAGCCAGGTATTCATTGGCACGAGCTGCAATCCAGTCCGTCGCATCCGCGTCCGCCGGACCACCGGTCGGCGGGTTGTACTTAAAACCACCATCTCGTGGCGGATTGTGGGAAGGGGTAATCACGATGCCGTCGGCACGCGCGGAGCTATTACCCGTCGGACCGCCCTCCACGTCGCTGTTGTACGTCAGAATCGCGTGGCTGACGGCCGGAGTCGGCGTGTAGCGATCCTGAGCGTCAACCATCACGGTAATGCCGTTGGCCGTGAGCACCTCGAGGGCGGAAATCATTGCCGGCTCGGACAGGCCGTGGGTATCGCGGCCGACGTAGAGCGGACCTTCAATGCCCTGGCCCTTGCGGTAATCCACGATGGCCTGGGTGGTGGCGTGAATGTGGTCTTCGTTGAAAGCGCCGTCGAGGGAGGAACCGCGGTGACCGGAAGTACCGAAGACGACCTTCTGGTCAGGATTAGTTGGGTCCGGGTGCTTTGTGTAGTAGGCAGTGACCAGTTCCGCGACATCGATAAGGTCGGATGGCTGGGCCAATTGCCCGGCGCGCTCATGAGCCATTGTGGGTATCCTCCTGCTAAATCAGCGAACTGCGCAACCGCCGATTTCATTGCCGACCAACCGGCCGGGACAAGGAAACCGAACTTAGATGCGCTTCCTCTTCCCAGTGTCCCCGTTTTAGGGCCAACGCGCATGGCCAGAACCACTCGGTAATGCAAACTCGCCCCTGCAATAGGGTGCATCAGATAGATTGCCGCGTGCCGACGGGAGCACCTTCTCGAGAGGATTCCGGGCTGCCGGCACCTGTCTCCTGTCTCCCCTTTAGCCGCTGTGCTAGCGTTTGCCCTGTGAATGAGGAATCTGTTGCTCCGAAGCTGCCATCAGCAGGACGAGCGCAGGTTCTGACAGCTCTGGCCGTGGCCGGCGGCGCCGCTGTTGGCGCAATATGTCGCTTTCTGTTCGGAGCGGCGATCGATGCAATCGTTGGCTCGGGAATTAGCGCAATCTCGACGACTGTCATCAACTTACTGGGCTGCCTTCTCTTCGGTCTGGTCAGCAGTATCGCGTTTGCTAATCCCCGGCTCGCCGCTTTCTTCGGCACCGGCTTTTGTGGCGGCTTCACCACCTTCTCCGCCTTTGTCATTCTCCTGTTGGCACAGGCCGACACGTCAGTCGCTCTTCTTATCAGTGTTGGGCTTATTCACCTGCTGTGCTGCCCTCTCGCCTACTGGCTGGGCACCAAGTGCGCACGGAAGGTCGCGGAATGACCGGCGATCTCCTCGACTCTTTTTCCTCGGCGCTGTCGGCCATCCTCGCTATCGCACTTGGCGCGGCAGTAGGTGGTGCGCTGCGCTATGCGCTGGCCGAGCTTGCGGTGAAGTGGGCTGATTCCAAACTGCCCGGAACGTGGACCGCGAATATGATTGCCTGCTTCGTCGCCGGTGTCGCTGCTGTGGTGTGGTCGCGGGGAACGTCGATAAGCAATGGCATGACACCTGCCCTGGCCTATGCGACGGTAATGATTGGCTTCGCCGGCGGCCTGTCGACGTGGTCCACACTCGCCGGAGAGATCACACGCCTTAAAAACCAACACTTTTGGAGGGCATGTGGGTACGTTGCTCTCACACTGATTGGCGGAATGATTTTTGCTTTCGCCGGAATACGTTTACCCCCACTTGTGGCGAATTAGTAGCACAATAATCATTTTCTGAGAATTTAATAATCGGGTTTAGGCTTTCTACCAGTAAAGTTCCACAGCATGGAAAGCTTCAGCGATTTTGCCTCAGCGGCGGATAGTTTTATTTGGAGTCCGTACCTCCTCATCCCCGCGCTGATCGGCACCGGAATCATCTTGACCATTCGCCTGGGCGCAATTCACCTGGTCAAACTCGGCCCGGCACTGCGCCTCGGACTCATCGACCGTAACGACGAAGACGCCGAGGGAGATATCACCAACTACCAGGCGCTTGCGACGGCTCTCGCGGCAACAGTCGGTGTCGGCAACATTGTCGGTGTCGCTACCGCGATCGGCCTGGGTGGACCCGGTGCGCTGTTCTGGATGTGGGTGACCGGCCTGCTTGGTATGGCATCGAAGTACTCCGAGGCATTCCTGGGTGTGAAGTACCGTCAGGTCGATGCAGCTGGCGAACAGTCCGGTGGCCCGCAGTACTACCTGCGCAAGGCCATCCCGAATGGTTTTGGTAAGACGCTCGGTATTCTCTTCGCCGTCTTTGCTGCGCTGGCAGCGTTTGGTATCGGCAACCTGACCCAGGGCAATGCCGTGGCCTCGAACCTGGAAAACAGCTTCGACATCGATCCGACGCTCTCCGGCATGATCATGTTCATCCTGGTAGGTGCGGCGCTGATGGGTGGCATTAAGTCGATTGGCCGCATCACCGCCGGCTTTGTGCCGATGATGATTGTGCTCTACATCGGTGCGGCCGTGTGGGTGCTCGTCGCCAATGTCTCGGCGCTGCCCGAGACCTTCAAGCTCATCTTCACCGATGCTTTCACCGGCACCGCGGCCGTTGGTGGGTTCGCAGGCTCCACGCTCATTCTCGCCCTGCAGATGGGTGTTGCCCGCGGCCTGTTCTCCAACGAGTCGGGCCTGGGTTCCGGTGCTATCGCCGCTGCCGCCGCATCGACCACTCACCCGGTTCGTCAGGGTCTGGTCTCCATGACTCAGACCTTCATTGACACCATCATCGTCGTGTCCTTCACCGGCCTGGTTATCATCAGCACCGGTGTTTGGCAGGATGGCAACGTCGACACTGGCGCTCTGACTGCTGAGGCATTCTCCCGCGGTCTACCTGGCCACTGGGGTGGCACAATCGTCACGCTGTCGGTTGTCTTCTTCGCATTCTCCACCATGCTGGGCTGGTCCTACTACGGTGAGCGCGCATTCGAGTCCCTGGTCGGTCGCCGCGGCACCGGTCTCTACCGTGCGGTCTTCACCTGCGTAGTCTTCGTCGGCGCTGTTACTCATCTGGAAACCGTCTGGTCCGTCGCCTCGGCTCTCAACGGCCTGATGGCGCTACCGAACCTCATCGGTCTGATTGTCCTGTCCGGGCTCATTGCGCGCGAGACAAAGGCCTACCTCAAATTTGACCCGCAGTTGCGCGCAACGGCGGCAGAGATTGATAAATGGCAGTCTCAGCAAAACTTCGAGGCCTTCAGCAAGAACTAGCTGAAACTAGCAGCTGCTCGTAGGGACTACGACAAAAACTACGAGCAGGTCTGCGCGGTCTCCGGCTTTTCGATTGCCGCAAGCGCGTCGTCAAGCACAGAGACCTTTACCAACTTCATATCGCCTCGGTCGGCAGTCACAGCCTCTGCGCAATTGCCTTCCGGCACGAAGAACATCTCGGCGCCCTCATCTCGGGCGGCCGAGATTTTGTGTGTAATGCCACCGATTTCGCCCACGTTGCCGGCAGCGTCAATAGTGCCGGTGCCAGCGAGGTGCTGCCCCTCGGTCAAATCGCCTGGACTCAGCTTGTCAATCACTCCGAGCGTCATCATGAGCCCCGCAGACGGACCTCCAATGCCGCTGAGCTGGTACTCAACCTTGGTGTCGTCCGCGGATTGCGCCCCCATCCCAACGCCGAGCAGCGCGGCATTCTTCTGATGCGGATTTTCCGCCAGTGTCACAGAAATATCGACGGCTTTCTCGGGGTCAGAGTCCTCGCCCTTAGCAGTCTTCTGCTTGTCGACGGTCGCAGACTTGACCCTCAACGTGACAGTATCGCCCGGGTTGCGTCCGGCAATAATCGCCTTGACTTGCTCAGGCTTGCTTACGGCCACCCCATCCACGGCGAGAATCACATCGTCTTCATGCAGTCGCCCATCGACGGGACTATCCGGCACTGTGTAGGCGACGGTGACTTCCATCGGCAACCCGAGATGTGCCAGCGCAGCGGAGGTGGCGTTGGCCTCTGACTCGGTGAATGCAGCCTTGTTCTCCTCTTCCACCTCGTCCTGACTCTGGCCCGGAGGGAAGACCGCCTCAATGGGGACGATATCGTTGTCACGATCGAACCACAGGCCAATGACCTGCGGCAATGTCAGGTTATGTCTGACTGCGACGGTTGTCATATCCAGCGTGCCCTTAGAGAGTTCGGAGTCCGCAGCACTGCCACTGACCGAGATAATGCTCTTGCCCTCGACATCGCTGAGAACATCGAAGACCGGGCCAGGCCCCTGCGCGGCATAGGGCACTGTCAGCGTTGGCAGCGAAAGCACAGTTGCCAACGCGGCGATGGGCACAGCGCCCGCAACAAGAGTTTGGGTACGACGATTCACAAATAACACCCTACATTCTCGCTATCTGCCTACTGGACACCTGATGAATCTTGTCCGTGTCTGTTCGCTGGGCGCGAAGTTGCCAATAAAGTGGTGCTTTTAAGTACTCACGCGGGTCATTGCCCGGTACGGTGGGAGCATGAGTTCTAACGGATTTGGCTTTGGTCCGAACGACAATGATGACGATCGCGACGACGCTGGCAACAATGACTCCGGCCAGGGCGGTCAGGGCGGCCAGGGCGGTCCTTTCGGTTTCTTCGGGTTTCCCTTCGGTGGCATGGGCGGCGCCGGTGGCTTCGGTTTCGGCGGCCCCGGGCAGCCCGGCAGCGGCGCCTCCGGCAAGGGGGACCAGCCGAACTTGGGCGATATTCTCAACCAGTTCGGCGAGATGTTCTCCGGCATGGGGCAGCGATTCCAGGAGTCTAACTCTGGCCCTGTCAACTACGACGCGGCCGAGCGCGTTGCGCGGACCCGTCTTGGTAACCCGGCTCCAGTGAAGGACTCGGCCCGCGAGGCGCTGACTGATTCCCTGCGCCTGGCAGAACTGTGGCTAGATGATGTCACCTCCCTGCCGGCTGGTGTCAACCGCGTAGAAGCGTGGAATAGCCTGCAGTGGTTGGAGAACACCAAGTCGACATGGACTCGCCTTGTCGATCCCGTCGCCAGCCGCATGAGTGATGCCTCCCTCGAGGGTGTTCCAGAGGAAGCTCGCGAGATGATGGGGCCGATGCTGGGCATCATGCGCCAGATGAACTCGATGAGTTTCGGTACTCAGCTAGGAAATGCGCTGGCGGAGTTGGCACAGACGAGCCTGACTGGTTCTGACCTCGGGCTGCCGCTACACACCACTGGTGCGGCGGTACTGCTGCCAACGCATCTCGTCGCTCTCGCGGAGGAACTCGAGGTTCCAGCGCGCGATCTGTTTATCTACGCCACTGCCCGCGAAGCTGCCCACCAACGTCTCTTCGACCGCGTGCCATGGCTGGCTGAACGCATGATTTCCTCTGTCGAGGAATACGCTGCCGGCATCGTCATCGATTACTCGGCGATTGAAGAGGCCGCCCGCGGTCTGGATATTGAGAACATGCAGGATCCGCAGCGTATGCAGGAGGCTATGAGCGAGCTGCAGAATATGGATCTGAGCCCGAAGATTCGTTCTCGTAACGAGAATGCTCGTACTCGTTTCCAGACGCTGCTAGCACTGGTCGAAGGGTGGGTGGACATGGTTGTCACCGATGCCCTCGGTGAGCGTCTATCGGGTGCCGCACAGCTGGATGAAGCCTGGCGTCGTCGCCGCGCCACCGAAGGTGCTGAACAGGCGCTGGAGAAGGCCACCGGCATTGACCTCGGATCCCCCAAGGTGCGTGAGGCAACCAACTTGTGGCACCGCCTGACCACCGCTGTGGGCATCGAGCGCCGCGACAAGGTCTGGGATCACCCGGACTTCCTGCCCGTGGCAGAGGATTTGGATGAACCCGCGGCCTTTATTGACTCGGTTCTTGGCGGCTCGGAAAACGATGACTTCGACCCGATCGCAGAGCTTGAAGAGCAGCTGCTCAAAGAAGCCGAAAAGCGCGCGGCTGACGGCAACGACAGTGACGCCGACGAGGACAATTCTGGCGACGCCGACGACGATAAGTAGCGAGTTAGCTCTGGGTTCCCCAGCGCTGATACGCCTCTAAATAGCCCCGTGCCCGTTCGTGGTACGGGGCTTTTGCCGCCCAATACCAAAACTCTTCGGTATGACCACCGTCGACGAAAGTGTGCACCAGTTCGTGCACAATGACGTCGTCGAGGACGTACCCCGGGACGTCGGCAAGCCTGTGCGAAATGCGAATGCGCCCAGGACTATCGACACCGCCGGTGACGGATGCCCACCTGCGCGACATGTTCTTGACCCATTTGATTGACTCGAACCGCGGGCGATCTTCCAGCACCGTACGAGAGAGCAGCCGTGCGCGGCGCTCCAGCTCGGAATTATCCAGGTTGCTGCCAACTTTCTTCCGCACTCGCGCAACAATTTCATTGACCTGCTGTTTTTCCGCAGCGGCGCTGAGATCGTCCGGAACCATGACAATGATCCGGTTTCCCTCCGCGCGGGCGGACACAGTACGGCGGCGGCGCTTCGAGCGCCGAACCTCAACATCCGGGCCGTACTCAGGTCGCTTGGTGCTCATGCTTTTTAAGCGTATATGCTCTGCGCTGCGATTGCGTAAAAGCTGGCCCCGGGGTAAAAGATATTTTTATGGGGGAATATAGGGATACGTCTCGGGGGCGGGATGGTACGGCTGGCGTAATAGGTTCGGACGCACCCGCGGCACAAACACTTGCCGCGCCTGCCACGGACTACGCGCTGCGGCCGGAGGTACCGATTGTCATGCGCCCAGGCGCGCGGATTCAGTTCGGCGTGGAACCGGAGCGCAGCATGATTCTGCCGCTTTCCGACGGCACCCCGCCGGGGCCTGTCTTCTCGGCGCTTCTTGCAGCTCATAGAGGTAGCACCTTAAGCGAGGCCTTTACTGACAGTCACGACAAACTGTCACCGCAGTTCATTACCGCACTTATCTCCGACCTTCACCGAGCCGCACTGGTCCAAAAACCACCGACACGGCGGAGGATTACGCTGATCGGTCGGGACAGCTTGCGCACCGGACTTTTAAAGGAGCTTCGTCGCACGGGTTGTGGTAGTTGGACGACGGCAATGTCGCCCACCCGCAATGCGACGCTGAAAATATCTCAATCCACACCGGAAGAGATCGGGCTCGCGGTGGTCACGGGCATGGAAGTACCGAGCATGCCCTTGGTTCGCGCTCTGTTTCATCGTGGAATTGAGCATCTGCACACGCATTTCCGCGATGGGGCACTGATTCTTGGGCCACTTGTTCAACCAGGTCAAGGACCCTGCTCGATGTGTTTCGAAGCTTATCGACGAGACCGCGACCCCGTCCGGGCACTGATTGCGCTACAGCTTCGCACTTTTACGCCCGTGGCCGCACCGGAATGGCTGAACACAGCGGTGCCACTGTTGGTTGGGCAGCTGCGGCGGCCGGATCTCTCAGATCTATGTGCAACGGAGGTGCGCATAGATCTGGAAAGCCTCGATATCACTCGCACTACTGTTGCTCCCCACCCGCAGTGCCCAGTGTGTGGTCATGGAAACTCGCAGATGCAGTTCATGTAATTCGAAGTGCCTTGAGCAGAATCTGACTAGGAATTCACGAAAGAATTGACGATTCCCAAGATGCCTTCGCCGAAATGATTGAGCTTCGCTTCTCCAATTCCGGGAATCTGCAGAAGTTCCTCCGGCGTAGTCGGCTGCTGCTCACCGATGGCCAGAAGGGTCGCATCGGAGAAGATTACGAATGCGGGGACCGTCATTTCCCTCGACATTTCCAAGCGCCATGCACGCAATGCTTCCAGTAGTGCAGGATCCGCACTGACTGGGCACTCTTCACAACGCCCTGAAATCCGCTCGGCATCGGTGTGCAATGGCTTAGTACAGCCCTTGCACTGTTTGGACTGCTGACGCTTACTGCGGGAACTAGAGCTCCTTGAGCTTCGCTGTGCCTCAGCCGAGTAGTCAGAGACATCAATGTCGAGTTCATCGAGGAATCGTGTGCGGCGACGTGACCTGCGGCCGCCTTCTGTCCGCGACAATGACCAAGATAGCTCCAGATGTTCGCGGGCTCGAGTAATGCCGACATAGAACAGACGGCGCTCTTCTTCGATGGCTTCCGCCCCCTGCGCAGGAGAACGGTCGAATTTATTCAGCGCATGTTGGATAGGCAGCGAACCGTCGGTAAGCCCAACGAGGAACACCGCATCCCACTCCAGCCCCTTGGCTGCATGCAGGCTAGCCAGCGTCACGCCATCCAGCGTCGGTGGATGTTTGGCCTGCTGCCGGGTGTGCAATTGGCCGAGGAGCGCCTGGATATTGACCTCGGTGTTGGCATGAACGATGTCTTTACACAGGTCAAATAGGGCGCGTAGTGACTGCCAACGTTCCCTGGCACCAGCGCCTTCCGGCTCTTGGTCAGTCATGCCAAGACCCGCGAAAACCTGCTTGACCAAATCCAACAGATTCGTGCCCTGCAATGTCGGAACAGTCCGTGAGGAACGGGAAACTCGCACAAGTGCAGCGATGGCATCGCGGATCTCGGGACGCTGGTAGAAACCGTCCCCGCCACGAACCTGGTAGGCGACTCCTACCTCGGACAAAGCCTGCTCAAAAACTGCGGACTGTGCGTTGATGCGGTACAAAACGGCAATCTCCGATGCCGGCGTTCCTGCGTCGATAAGCCGCTTGATGCTGCGCGCGGTCGCGCGAGCTTCCATCGGCTCATCGTCGTACTGGTTAAAAGTCGGCTCCGGGCCGTCTTCACGCTGCCCAATCAGCTTCAGCCGCGAGCCGGCGATACGCCCCTGCGCACGGCCGATGACATTGTTGGCCAGCTCGACGACCTGTGGGGTCGATCGGTAGTCCCGCTGCAGGCGGACAACTGTGGCTTCCGGGTAGTCCCGAGAGAAGTTCATTAGGTACTGCGGAGTCGCCCCTGTGAAGGAGTAGATCGTCTGGTTGGCGTCCCCGACAACTGTGAGGTTGTCACGGTCTCCCAGCCAGGCGTTGAGAACTCGCTGCTGTAACGGGGTGACATCCTGGTACTCATCGACGACGAAGCACCGATACTGGTTGCGGAATTCCTCCGCCACTGCACGGGAATTCTCCATCGCACCGGCGGTGTGGATGAGCAGGTCGTCGAAGTCAAGCAATAGCCCGTCAGGAGTGGTTTTTATGTCCTCGTAAGCGTGATAGCAATCGACAATTTTTTCCGCAGACAGAGGTGCCGTGCGCCCATGCTCCCGCAGCGCGGCCTGGTACTGATCCGCACCGGCCAGAGTGGCCTTCGCCCACTCAATCTCGCCCATGACATCGCGGATCGTTTCCTTGGAGGTGTCCAGGCCCACCCGGCGTACTGCTTGGGCGACAACACGGAATTTCTTGTCATCCAACAGCTGCCAGGGCATATCACCGGCGACTTGGGGCCAGAAGTAGCGCAGCTGGCGAAGAGCTGCCGAGTGGAAAGTACGCGCCTGGACTCCAGGCGTTCCCATCTTTGCCAGGCGGTCGCGCATCTCCCCTGCTGCACGCGAGGTAAATGTCACCGCTAATACCTTCTGCGGCTGCACAAACCCCTGGTCAATGAGGTACTTGATGCGATGAGTAATTGTTCGGGTCTTACCTGTACCGGCTCCAGCAAGAATGCACACCGGCCCCATCGGAGCCGTTGCTGCCTCGCGCTGGTCTGGATCCAGCCCAGCTAGATAATCCGGCTCGTTCACATCCGCCTCTGAGTAAGTCAAAAAGTTGTTAGACCCCATTTTTTAAACTGGTCGAGTGCTATTCGTCATTGCTGTAGACACGGCGGACGTACAGCAGCCGGTCGCCTGGCTCCACCGACTCACACTCCGGTGAATCAATTCGGTACAGCTCACCCGAGCGCACCACGCCGAGTGCAATATCCGCGAGGTGCCGTGGGCTGGCACCGATTTCCTCTTCGGTGACCAGCCTCTCTGCAACAGAGAATCCTTCATCCGGGCTCAGGAGGTCTTCCATCATCTCAACCACCGAAGGAGTCACCGTGGCCAGCCCCAGCATTCGGCCGGCGGTTTCGGAAGAAATAACCACTTGGTCTGCACCTGACTGCGTCAACAAGTGGCGGTTTTCTGATTCACGCACCGAGGCCACAATTGAGGCACCCGGCGCCAACTCACGGACCGACAACGTGACCAGCACCGCTGTGTCATCTTTGTTCGGTGCAACGACTATAGAGCGGGCACGCTGAATACCAGCTAACTTCAGCACATCGGATTTAGTAGCCGACCCATGCACCGTCGCCAAGCCTTGATTCGAAGCGTGGTCGAGTGCTTCCTTGTCCGTATCAATGACAACGATTTCTGCCGGATCTACGCCGTCCGCGAGAAGAGCTGCAATGGCAGAACGACCCTTGGTGCCGTATCCGATAACGACGGTGTGGTTGCGCAACTGTCTCCTCCAGCGCTGAATTTGCAGGGTTTTCCGAGATTCTTGGGTCAAAACGGTCAGAGTAGTACCGACCAAGAGAGCAAGGAAGGCCACACGCAGTGGCGTAATGATCAAAATATTGAGTAATCGAGCCCTCTGTGTCACCGGCGTGATGTCACCGTAGCCCGTCGTCGACAGACTGACAGCCGAGTAATACACCGCATCGATGAAGGTGAGAGGCTCCGTATATCCGTTGCGGTCGTAGTAAACCACGACGGATGCAATCAGCAGCAAAAATACGGCGTAGTTCAAACGACGTATGATTAGCCGCCAAGGATTCTTCGGCGCGGACTCAGGCAGGCCAATGACTCCCAGCAGTGCATGCCCGGGAAGATCATTGAGCCCGGTTTCGTATCCCGAAGATTTCCGAATTGGATTACGCAACCGCTCCTCGCCTGCCTTTCATGAAAACTCCTCCCGGTGAAAAATAGCGCATACAAACTGCTGCTTTCACCTGGATAACTGGCCACGGCCACGCGGCAGTTACATACGTAGATGATTATCCAATCAGCTCGCGCATTTTCCTGTCTAACTCTATCCTGCTTGGCAGTAGCGCTTCATCTGGTATTAGCGTCCGTCCTGCCGAAACGTAGAAAAACCCGGCTTCAATGTCTTCGGGGGCAGTTTCCATTCCCATCTCGCGCAGCCTATCCGACCACGCCAGGCGGTAAATCGCCAGCTGTAGCGCCGCTACTTCCCTTTCCTTTCCGCGCGGCATCTGGCCTGTCTTCCAGTCAATGACGCTCCACTTCCCGTTGTCGTTAAACACCGCGTCGATTCGGCCGACGACCCGCCTCTGCCCGATGGCAATTTCAAACGGCACCTCTACATGCGTTGGCGTGCGGTCAGCCCACTCAGATGCCTCGAAATTCGCCTTCAATTTCTCCAGTTCGCGTTCGGACGCGACTTGCTCTGTGCCGAGGAAGTCATCCAGTTGATCCCCGAAGAGATCCTCATCGTCCAGCAGACTGTGTGCACCGAAGCGATTCTCCAACCAAGCGTGGAATGCCGTACCTCGGCGCGCGAATCGGTTTGGCTTAAACGGCACCGGGCGTGCTTTCCGACGAGCAAACGCGACCGGATCCGCAATCATGGCTTGGTATTCGCTAGTGGACATGCTTGTCGGCATTGGTAGATGAATCTCCGCGGCCTTAGCTCGAAGGATTTCATCCACGAGAATGGTCGTTTCCGTTTCCCATACCTCAGACAGGTCACCTGCAATGGGGCGCTCATCCTGGTCTTCGCCCATGTAGCGCATGACGCTTTCGGCTGCTCGCTGCACACTATCTCGGCGGTTGCCCAGGGTATCGACGGGCCAGACCACCCCATCAACCGCAGTGTCGCAGTCCAAATCGACTTCAGTGTCCTCTACCTCAGGGTCCTCCCCATCTGTCCACGACACCACATAGTCACTGAATTGCGTGGCGATGGCTGCGAAGTCTGCCGACACGTCAGTGGGATTCTTCAAGCTCGGATTAGGCCGCCTGCTTGCAGTAACAATGAGCTTTTTTGCAGAGCGAGTCATGGCAACGTAGAAAAGGCGCTGCTTCTCTTCCCTTTCCACTTCTCGAAGCTCTTCCTTGTAGGCTTTGATCACCTTGTTGAGGTCGGTCTGGTTATCGGCGCCTGATATATCCAGTTCAGGGGCGTTGCTATCGACAGAATCAGCGACAGGAGTCCAATCGCCTGCTGCAAGCCGTGTTGCATCCTCTGTTGGTTCTGCACTAGCCGTTAGCGGATCCACCTGGGTAATTGCCCCAGGAGGAAGCTGAACTGAATTGGTGAGCCACGATGACAAATCAACTTTGTCGAACTTGCTGGTGGTGATGCCCGGAACAGCAACGGTTTCCCACTCCAAGCCCTTTGACTTGTGCATAGTCATGATTTGGACACAGTTTTCCGGCATGTTCATAGGTGCCCGTTCCAAGCCATCATCGTGTTCGACAGCGAATTCCAGATAGTTCAAAAACCCTGTCACATCGTCCGAGATATTTTGAGAATACGTCGCAGCGATATCGACAAACCTATCCAGATGTGCGGTTGTCGGCCTGGTTATCGCGGTAGCGGAACCGTACTGTCCAGCCGCTGCTTCTACGCGAATTCCAAACTCAGTAGCGATGTCCTCGACCAGTTCCGGCAGAGGCTTATTCAGCGAGAACCGGCGTAGTTTTCGTAGGCTTGCACCCAACTGTGCGATGCGCACCATTGCTTCATCTGTGTAGTTCAGTGACTCGCTGCAGACCAACCGCCCATTTTTTTCCACACTGCCGCGCGCCAGCGGGGTGCCGTCGTAAAAACGAATATCCGGGTCGGCGATGGCGTGCCCCAGCCCCACCGCGGACGATGCTGCTTCGGCATCTTCCACGAGCTTGTCATACTGGCGAGCGAGCTGGGAAAGCGGTGAGGAGTCTGAAGTCTCTTCGACGTTGCCCTTCTTGCGGGCCAACTCGTCCTTTCCTGCGATTGCCAGCTGATCTACACGAGTGCGAAGTGCCTCCACGTCTGCGGCACCCAAATTGAACTGTGGGCTGAGTAGCAGACGCAGAGCATCCTGGTCTGAACTGGGGTCGACCAATATCTTCATCACCGAGGTGATATCCATGACCTCGGGCAAGTGCAGTAATCCAGCGAGTCCTACAATGATTGCAGGCACACCCCGCTCAGACAGTGCATCTAAATAGACAGCCGATTCAGCATTTGTCCGAACCAGGATGGCGGCATCGAGCTTGTTGCCAGCTGCTTCACATTCGCGTAATTGCGCCTCCATGCAATCTGCGATGTATGCAACTTCTTCCTCACCGGTTGCAGTGAAAGCAAGCTGCACCTCGCCCTGGCCTGCTTTTGGCCCCGCATCCAGTGCCTCTACCGTACGAGCCTGCCCCGCAAAAGCACGGTCGGAGACTGCGTTAGCAAGCTGCAGCACTGACTGCGGGTTTCGCCAAGAAATGGTCAGTTGCTTTTTCTCCGCTGGCTGTCCATCCGACCGCGGAAAATCATTGACAAACTGCACAAGGTTTTCGGCCGTTGCTCCTCGCCAGCCATAAATTGCCTGCATCGGATCGCCGACAGCGGTGACACAACCACCGGAGAACAGCGCACGCAGGAACAGCCGCTGTGTATGCGACGTGTCCTGGTACTCGTCGAGCATGATGATCTTAAAGCGACGCCGCTCCTCCTCCCCGACTTCCGCGAAGTCGGTGGCTAGCCTGGCCGCACGAGCCATCTGCATACCAAAGGTGGCTACATTTTCTTCATTGCACCGAGCTCGAACCTGCTCTACCAGCGGCAAAATCTCTAATCTCTCCCGCTGCTTATCGACGATGCCCTGTAGATCGCCAATTAGCCCCTCGCGTTTACCCTTCTGCGGGGTCTGCTCAATATTGCTGATGAACGCTTCGGTTTCCTCGCGAATCGCCTGCGGGGTAGACAAGTTTGAGTCGATGTTCGACCCCAGCTCAATAATGCGACTGGCCAGCGTTGATGGCGCAATATCGACATCAATTTCGGTCACATTGCGAGCTGTTTCCCAGGCCAACTGCCACTGCGTCGCGCCATCCATAATGGTGACCCCCGGCTCCGTCGGCAGCAAAAGACCATAATTGCTCACGACTTCAGAGGCATAGGCATCGTAAGTAAGCGTGGTTGAGGCAATGACCTCGAGGCTTGCTAGCACCTCTGGTGAAGCTTGTGCACGAAATGCAGCGGAAGAAGCAAGGGCATTCAGCTGTTGGCGGATACGGACGCCGAGCTCGCGCGCTGCCTTCCTGGTGAAGGTCAAACCTAGAACTTCTTCTGGGCGGATAAAGCCGTTGGCGACCAACCACACAACACGGGCAGCCATTGTCGCTGTTTTACCAGCACCGGCACCGGCGACAACAAGCATTGGTTCCATCGGTGCACCGATTACCGCCGCTTGTTGCGGGGTGGGCGGAAAGTCCTGCCCCATCATCTCCGACAGGGTGACGGGATCAATGATGGTTCGTTCCTCCGACATGACTACCGATTCCCTTCTGCTGCCGGGCACGCCTTCGAAAGCGTGCAGAACTTGCAATGATCACCAGCGAGCGCCAAGGCACGCGGGCCAGACGTCGCACGTGCTACCTGCTCCACGCGACGCTCCCAGTCAGCCAACTTGTCTTCCGTGAGCTTTGACTGTTCGCGGCTAGTGATAATGGTCTTATTGTGTGACTTTCGCGGAAATACCAGGTATGCCCCAGATTGTTCAATGCCTTCGCCGTTGTCCACAGCGAGCCCATCTCCGCTTTCAACGAGCTTCCCCTTCGACAGCGCTAGTTGATATGTAGCTAGCTGTGCGTGTCCTTCTACTTCTTTACCGGAGGGCGCTGTCTTACCGGTTTTAATATCGACGATTTGAACTGCACCATCAGCGTCTTCAATCAACCGGTCGATTCGTCCGACAATCACGATGTCATCGTTGATGTTGACATTTACTGGGACCTCGGTTCCGATATCTTTCTTAGTCTCAATCCACCGCTGCCAATCCTCCAGCCCGGTCAACCAGGTCTCTTCCTCAGTACGCTTACGCCACTCCGGATCATCTGACAGGTCCCCAAAAACACGCCGGATCTCAGACTGAGCCTCAGGCACAGTCACTCCCTTGGCGACTGCTTCTACCGCCTGATGCAGTAGAGAGCCCAGATACATGGCCGATGTCGGTGCTGATTTATCCAACATGGCCTTCAACGGACAACTCAGGGTTGCTTCCACCTTGGAGGGATTGATCCTCATCGGCTTCTTGTCATTTACCGGCTTCGACGTCGACGGTGCACGGAGCCCCCACCAGGTGTCTGGATGTGCGCCAGCAACCTCAACCTGCGCCAATCGCGCGAGTTGACGTGCAGCTTGTCGACGCCGCGTCTCAGTCTCCGCATCGTCCACAACGGCTGCACGCAGTTCTGCCAGCAGTGACTCCACAGAGAGCACCCGTGGCAGGCCTTCACCGGCCCATGCGACATCTTCTGCCTCTGCAACATCCGGATTGCCGGCGTTTACTTCATTAGCCGTAGCCCCGACTCCGTTCGCAGACGACGAGGCTTCCGATTGTTTCGCCAGCTCCGTCACCGAATTACCGAGCTTTTCAACGAGCTCGATAATAAACGGACTGGGAACTCCAACATCGTCAGGAGAATCGACTGCGGTCAGCAGTACCCTGTCGCTCGCCCGTGATACCGCGACGTGCAGCAAACGACGTTCCTCCGCCAGCGCATCCGCCATGGAATTGATGTACTCCCGCGGCTCAATTCCGTGATCGACGAGACCGATGAACTCGTTCTGCTTCATCACCGAGCCAGTCACACCGAGGCTGGGCCACTGGCCTTCCTGGACTCCGACAACCGCTACTGCTTTCCACTGCCTGCCCAGAGCCGCATGGGCTGAGAGAATGCGCACGGCATCGCGCTCTACCCCGCTACGGTCACGTGCGCCGATGGGCAGCTCCTGCTCTTCCACAGAAGCGATAAAACCGTCAACCGTCAGTTTTGGATTCAGCTCCACACGGTCACCAGCAAAGTCGAACAGTGCCATCACAGCATCCAAATCGCGGTCAGCCGATGCGCCAGCTGTACCGCCGCGCAACGATGCCGCCACCAGATGGTCTGCCAAACCAGTGGACTGCCAAATTGCCCACAAAGTTGCTTCCACACCATCGCGCAACGCTTCACGAGCTGCGCTCAACAGATCCAGCGGCACCTGCAGCGCCTGACGTTCACGCTGCGACAGAGACTCAATAAGCTCCAGCTGTTCAGCTGTGAGTCCCTCTGCCTTCAAGATTCCGATGAGCTGAGTCATCGCGGCCCCGCCGAACAGGTCGGCCTTTCGGATTCCGCGCAGCAGACGCTCTTTGACAATCGGATCCATGTTGACCAATGGGCCGGAGAGGAACTCGTCCCACTCCACGTCATCGAGCTGGTTCATAGTTGCCCGCAACGCCACCATCAGCGCTCGCACCAATCGCTGATGACTTAGCACGATGTCCGTTGGGTCAATCTGCACAGGCACACCCGCACGCGACAACGCACGGAACAGAGAGGACTCCCCTGCACCGGACCGGACGATGACCGCCATATCCTTCCATGCCACTCCCTCGTCAATATGAAGGCGCCGGAAGTAGTCCGCGACTGTGGCTCGCTGTGCACGTTCAGAAGGATGAATAGCTATGCTTACTGCACTTTTAGCTGCGTACGAGTTTTCCGCTGCGACGGTATCGCTGTTGTTTCCAACTTCGGATTCACGAGCTTCCTGTGCTCCAACTGAACCGACAATGCCACGGTATGCAGGAGCCTTAGGCAAGCGCTGAGAAACTGCGTTGACTAAATCCGCGATATCAGCGTTACAGCGGTAAGACTGCTGCAAGTGGATTGCCTTGTACTCGACCTCACCAGTCCCCCGGAGATAGTCATTATTAGCACCGCGGAAATGGAATACCGATTGATCTTCATCACCAGTAATGACGGCTACGGCCGCCTGCGACACAAACCGATCCACAAGACGCGCAGCTTCCGGGGATAGGTGTTCAGCATCATCGACCAGCACCACCGACTTTCCCCACCGAGCCAGTGCTTGCGCGTCTGTATCCAGCTCCATCAATGCCGCAGAGACAATCTCTGCAGCGTTCAGGCTGGGCTCCCACGCCAACCGCATAGTCTGCTGATACTCCGCCATAAACTTGCCAGCCGCACACCACGACTCAATGCCATAGTCCACGCCGAGCTGCTGAAGCCTCGGGGCATCAATCCCCCGCTCAGCTGCACGCAGCAGAAAGTCACGAACCGCACGGGAAAAACCGACTAACGGAAGAGCCGGGCGCAACCGCTCTGGCCAATACGCACCACCATCTTCCGCATGACCGGCCAAAAGTTGCCGCACGACAGCATCTTGGCGTGCACCAGTGGTCAACGATGGTTCAGGCTCTCCCCGACTGACAGCGGCATCACGTACTACTGCATAGGCAAGCGAATGCACGGCACGCACCATGCCACCTTGACCTGCCCCGACCGAACCGCCTTCCCCCAGTTCAGAGGCAAAACGCCTGTCAATATCCCGCCTCAATTCCGCGGCGGCCTCTTTTGACTGTGACACCACCAAAATGCTGTCCGCCGGAATGCCCGCCTGCATGTAGTCCACCGCGAGATCTGCCAGCAGCGAACTCTTACCAGTCCCTGGGCCGCCTAAAACGCGCACAACAGACTGGTTTACAAGCTTGTTCTCTACCACGAGCGCCTGATTATGGGAAGGGAAAAGCGCCTCTACCGCAGTACCCAACCACTGCCGACGACGAGGAGGTTCCTCCTGGACGAACCGAACCTTCGGCATTCCATCTACGTTCATGTGCACCATTGTGGCACAACCTCCGGACCGATACTCGAACACCCATTCGAAATAAGGAGAAAAATACCCCCGCCCCAAAAACTCCCGTAAATACTGCCCGGCGTTACTTAGACACAAACGCGCGAACTAGCGAAGCCGCGCGGAACAGACCGCGATACGCACCCGGCTGCGATTCTGGACTAACAGCGTGGACAAAAAGTCGATAACACATCGCACGAACGAGCAACTGACCGAAATCCGGCAGGTGATCGAAGCGCCGCAGTAGCTCCTCATCAGCCCCCATCATGGACAGACAATCCACTGCCGCCAAGGCAGCTGTCCAACCACGGACATGCCACGCTGGCACGATATCGGTGAGAACCGGGGCGGCCGTGCCGTCGTAAAGCAGCGTGCCGACGAGGTCTGCGTGACAGACCTGCAGAAGCTCCGTTGGCACAACCATCTCTGCCCGCAGCTGGAGAAGATCACCGGAGATCGTGAGAGCCTCGGCACAATCGGCGCGGGGGACGCTATCCGCGTCGAGAAGCTGCTCGAGGATGCCGATTGGGTCAGAGTCCCAAGCTGCGCGATTACACATGACGAAGTAATCGGGCTCTTTATCAAGGAGGAACTGTGGCCGTTCAATACTGGCAAGCGACTCTTCCACGCGACCAGCGGCCACAATGGTTTCATCGGCACGTGGCGCGAATCCCCCCGGGATGAAATGACGAGCCTGCCACCCAGCAATAACCAAGCGGCCGTCACTGGTACGCACAGATTTCGCCACTCGGACGCCATCGACATCTAGCGCACTGCGAACCTTTGCAGACCACAGCGCCTGCGCCGAATTATGTACCGGCGAAAGGACAATGGAATCGTCGTAGACCCAGCCATTGTCCCAAGCTCGCCCGGCACGATGCGGCTCGCCCTCGGCACCAAAGGCCTCTAAAACACGGTCGGGAGGAGTGGCGATCATAATCTGCTACTACCTTGCTTTCTGAGTCGGTGCGGCCGTATCGTCGTCCGCCCCAAATGGGTACGGCCAGCCGTTGACAGAACACGTCTTACCATCGACCTGATAGACCTCGCTGCTGTCGATTTCGTGCAGTTCATCGTTCGACACGCTCAGGGTCTGCTGCATCATGATTGGCGCGATACCGCCGTCCCTCGGGCAGGGCTCGTGAACCGCGTACCCAAGTCCGTGACCAACCTCGTGATTAATAAGGTATTGGCGATACAATCCCAGATCCCCCTCAAAAGGCAGGGCACCTCGAACCCACCGGGCGATACTGACGACCACGCGCCCCGGCTCACCTTCCCGCTGCCCAGACAGGTAACAGGAGGTCTCCATTCCCAAGGTGTTGCCGCACAGCTGATGTGCGGTTCCAGTCGCGGAAAGCTGCACGACAATCGTCGGATCCTGGTCGCGAGGCACTGCCTCGAAAGAAAAATCTGGATTAGCTGTCCAGCCACGTGGATCGGCCAGAATCGAGTTCACCGTCTCTGCAAAGGCGCGCTCGCCACCAATCGAAGGAACATCAATGTTGTCTTCAATTTCCACGGAATAACTGACCGCATTGTCGCGCCCCTCCCCGACACGGGGATGCGCCACGGTGACATCTTTAAAATTTCCCGAGGGCTCCGTGGCAAAGGCCGGACCGGGTGGCAACTGCCCTCCCTCGTAACCATCACCGTATCCCTCACCGGGCACCGGACCAGGGCGACCATTGCCACTCTGCGAGGCGACAGTGCCAGTGCCGGAACCTGAAGAATCATCTTCAGCAGTGAAGATGTCGAAGAGAATGATGACTGTGAGCACCACAAGTACGGGGATGGCATAGGCTCGCCATCCCCAGCTCCTTGCAATGCGTACGAGAAAGGGTTCTTGCGTCATTAGGCGAAGAAGCCAACCTTACGGTCTGCGTTGTTACCGGTACGGACGTAGGCGACTTTGTCAGCATTAATCAGGTACTCCTGACCAGCGCCGTCGCTGAGCTCAATCACACCTTCGCCAGCAGCCAGCTTCTGAGAGATCGCAGCCTTGACCTCCTCGCCACCAGCGACGTTTTCAATGTTCAGCTCACGCGTATTGTCTGCAAATCCAATAGTGATGTCCATAGGTGACATCATAACCATTCCCAAAGCGGCTAGGATTAGAGAGACCGATTAAGCCGTCGTGTCACGTGAGGTTACAAACAGCAAAGGAGTCGCCGTGGCAGAGTCCCAGTCCCCGACATTCGTCGAATTGGGGGTCGCCGCGGAAATCTGCGACGCACTCGCCGACGAAGGAATCACCCGCACATTTGCCATCCAGGAACTGACGCTGCCCTTGGCGCTCGACGGCACGGACATCATCGGCCAAGCCCGTACTGGAATGGGAAAAACTCTTGGTTTTGGTGTCCCCCTTATTGACCGCGTCTTTGATGACGCCCGCATTCCAGAACCGGATGGCACTGCCCGCGCAATCATCATCGTCCCCACCCGTGAGCTATGTGTGCAGGTCGGCGAGGATTTGGCCCGCGCTGCGCACTCAACCAATCTGCGTGTGTGCACTATTTACGGTGGCCGCCCCTATGAGGAACAGATTGAACAGCTAGACCGCGGCGTGGACATCATCGTCGGTACTCCCGGCCGTCTCATCGATCTTTACCAGCGCAATAATCTAGAGCTGTCAGGCGTAAAGATTTTGGTTCTCGACGAGGCCGACGAGATGCTCGACTTGGGCTTCCTGCCGGACATCGAGAAGATTCTGGCTGCGGTGCCAGATGAACGTCAGACCATGCTCTTCTCGGCAACAATGCCGGGCCCAATTCTGACTCTCGCACGTACCTTTATGAATCGCCCGGTGCACATCCGCGCTGAATCAGGCGAGGAAGAGGCCACAGTCCACGAGACCACTAAACAGATTGTTTTCCAATCGCACCAGATGGATAAGGTCTCGGTCATTGCCCGCATCCTGCAAGCCAACGGTCGTGGTCGCACCATCATTTTTGCTCGCACGAAGCGCGGCGCCGCCTCGGTTGCTGAGCAGCTCGGCGAGCGCGGCTTCCTGGTCACCGCCGTCCACGGCGATATGGGCCAGCCTGCACGTGAGCGCTCGCTAACGGCGTTCCGCAATGGCGACGTCGACGTCCTGGTCGCAACCGATGTCGCGGCTCGCGGTATCGATATCGACGATGTCACCCACGTCATCAACCACCAGGTGCCCGATGACGAAATGACCTATGTCCACCGCATCGGCCGCACCGGCCGCGCGGGACACAGCGGTGTCGCCGTTACGCTCGTCGGCTGGGATGAAACCACAAAGTGGAAGGCTATTTCAGATGCTCTCGACCTGGACATGGCCGAGATTCCGACGTGGTTTTCCACCTCCCCCGAGCTCGCTGAAGCTCTAGACATCCCCGAGGGGATCGATGAGAAGGTCGGGCCAGCCCGCCCGGTGTTGGGTTCCAGACCACCTCGCGGGCGTGGCGGAAGAGGCCCGCGAAACAACCGCTCACAGGCTCATCATCGCAATCGCGGCCAAGGACGAAGCTCAAAGCGGGCCGGCCACTCCAATTCTCATCGTCGCAGCTAGGCCGCTGCGCGTGCCAACTCCCCGCCTCACCTCTCGCCACGACCACTCGTCGACAGGACATTCCAACCGTGCTGCAGTCACCACAAGCCAACGCTGAGCCCACCACTGCAGAGACCCGACTGCGCCGCAATCGAATCGCATCAGTAGTTCTCATCATCGCCGTAGTGCTAGTCGTCGGTTGGACATGGGTCGCTTCTCCGGCTCGTAAGGTCGATCGCACTGAATCCACGGCACCGACGAGCAGCACAGCGCAAGCCCCGGCCGCGAACGATCCGGAGGCAATGCCACATACTCTCCGGCCGGTGTGGTCCACTGAATCGTCGGCAAGCACAAGCACGCACACCATCTCCCCGGCGCCACTGGTGATGGACAACTCCCTCATCGTTGCTGAGAACAAGGGCGTGCGTGCTATCTCGCTTAACGACGGCACGGAGCGCTGGCACTATCGACGAGATATTCCGCTTTGTGCGCTCTCGGGCAGTGATGGCCAAGTTTTCGCGACTTTTCGTGGGGCAGCTGGCTGCGGTGAGACCGTTGCACTCAAGCCCGACTCGGGGCAGTATGTCGCGACCCGTAAATCGATTGCGGCTGACAGCCCTGCCGCCGTGCGCTCGAACTCATACGCGGGTGTCTACGACTCTGGATTCCTGGAGCTGTGGCGCTCTGACCTGGTCCGAGTAGTCGAGTACGGCAAGATTCCAGCGTCTCCGGAACCGAAGATGCAGCCGCATCCGGAGTGTTCGATTATCAGTGCGCTCACGCGCGTGGAGCTGCTGGCCGTCGTAAACAACTGCGATGGTCACGGGCGCCTGGTCATGCAGGCGGCAAATCCGGAGGAGTCTCGGAAACCGGAGGTCAAGAGCGATATTGACCTTGGTCCGGTAACTGCAGATATGTCACTGGTATCGATTGGCCAGGACACGGCGGCGGTACTGTCAGACAATCGCATCCGAGTTTTTCGTATGGACGGCACGATGCTAACTGAATTGGCGCTGGGTGAGACTACCCTGCGTCCAGCACCGGCTGAAGCTAACTCCGACGGCGATGCCCCGCGTGCGCCTTTTACAACGGATCTCCCCCATCACATGACGTGGTGGTCGCCACGTGGATTACTTGGCTTCCGTCCGAGCACCCTGGCACCGGATTTCGAGTTTCCTGAGGCCACAGGGACCCCAGCTCCATGGGGTGAGCATGTTTTCATGCCAGTCGCTGACGGAGTCGCGGTATTGAATGCCTCAACTCTCGAAATTATCGGCACACTCCCGTTGCCTGCAGCTGCGAAGTCCACTCATGCAAATGATGCGGACAAGCCGGAACTGCCCGTGCGTCTTGCAGTTGTCGGTGACACGCTACTGGTTCAGCGCGGTGAGTCAGTCGACGCGTTCGTCATCGAAATTTAAAAAGAGCGGGCAGCCCAGTCAATCGCCTTCGGACTAAACATACAGACCAGCGCCGCAATTGAAGCTGCCGCCGTCGGCAGAGCCAGCAGAAAAGCGCTCGAGCGGAACATGTAATAGGCCACACCCAGCAAGCAGAGGTTGAGCATAATAATCGGCCCGCGCCCCCAACGGGCGCCACGCAGCAACATAATCGCACCAGCGAGAACAGAGCCAAAAATGAGAAGGAACCACAGCGCGGTACCCCAACCGGAAATGACCGCGGCCTCGTCGCGGTACCCCATCAAATCACGAATCAGAAGGAAGACTCCGTAGCCCAGACCGAGGGTACATTCGGCGACACCGATCCACGCACCGACCATGACAACCTGAGGTGCGGCCATCGGCCCGTCAGTTACCGCAAGCTGGTCAGTAGTACGCGATTTGGACGCATTGCTGCTGTTTTTCTGGTTACTCACGCCCTACATGTTAGCCCGGTGAGAACCGATGAATACACTCTGGAGGCAAGTCGACCAATGCACCCATCACAGGTCTATTCATGCACTACTCTTGGTGCCTGTGCGTGCGTTGCTAATCTCCAATCCGAATTCGACCAGTAACTCTGCTCGACGCATGCCCAGCATTGTGCGGGCGCTTCGCTCAGTCGATGGGATCCGCTTGACATCCATGTTCACCGCTTACCCCGGCCATGCTGAGGAAATGGTCGCGGGAATAACGGTTCGCGATTACGACGTCATTATTTCCCTCGGCGGCGACGGAACCATTAACGAGATTGTCAATGGGCTCATGGACTCCAACCCATTCTCCGCACTGCCTGCCACTGACCTGCCTGCCATCGCAACAATTCCCACAGGCAGCGCCAACGTCTTGGCAGGTGCGTTGGGCATTCCCCGCGACCCCGTAGATGCCGCGTGGTACATCGCAAGCCTGCTGCGCTCCCGAACCCGCAGCGCTATTAGCGTTGGACATGCAGCAGAGCGATGCTTCGTCGTCAATGCCGGTATCGGCATCGATGCGGAAGTCATTTCCACCATGGAACAGCTCCGACATAACGGCACCCGCGCCAAAGCCGTGCGCTATTTGCCGGCAATTTTCACCGCATGGAACGAGTTGCGCAAAAGCCCGCCACAAATCACCGCAACTATCGACGGCAAGGAATTTGGCCGCGATCTCGCAATGGCTGTGGTGTCCAACTCCAATCCATGGACATTCCTCGGCGACCTCCCCATCGTCACCAACCCCACTGTGTCACTGCGCAGGGGCCTGGGGTTTTATGGCTTCACTTCTTTAAAGGGAGTGACGGGGCTTGTCGCCGCAGCCAATTTGGCCGGTTTCTTCACCCGACTGCGCTCCCCCTTCCACATAGAAGCCCGCGAACGACGCGTTGACAACGCTCAGCACATCCAGCTCACCGCTACTGCTCCACTTCGTCTCCAATTGGACGGCGAGTACATCAATCAGCGCGATTCCCTCAACATCCGCGTTAAGCAAGGCGCAATCAATTTTGTGGCGCGTGCCGACGATTACACCGAGGACCAGTTCACCAAGAAAGTCGCTACCCGCCCCGTGGACGAGCGCTTGCTCGTTGTGGTGACCAAAAAGGCCATGGATCGCACACGCCGCCTGTTCAGTACAAGCCAAAAGACCGAGGCAAACCCGGCTTAAGCTGTAACTGTTTACTGACAAGCCAACAAAAACGCGCCATACACCCTCACTACTGCAATTACCAAAACTAAAATCACCCCCACAAGGGGCTAGTTTTGACCTGGCGTTTTAACCAAAACTTCACTTTTCTGTGAGGTTTGGCACTTTTATTCATTTTGCTCTTTACGAACCGCCCCAGTCGTGAAAACATGTAAATCGTCAGCGAGACAGGCACGCAGTTCACTGGTTGTGTAACCATGCAAGTCTCGCCTTTTTAGGCGCAAACTCTTTGGTGAGTCCCCACTACCTTTCACGTCGTATAGGCGATGGAACAGGTGGCCCCTCCCAAGATGCCTAATACCCCTGGGCAACCGGGAATGAACCCCAAACCTTCGTTGAGATACGGCGATTTGTCGTGTCTGACGAAATCCATTTCCGGAGCTGCCTTCCCGCAAGGAAATTTAACCCTGCCCTCACCCGGGGCTCGTAATGTTTTAGGAGTTTGTCATGGATTGGCGTCACAAGGCCGTTTGTCGTGAAGAGGATCCGGAGCTGTTCTTCCCGGTCGGTAACTCCGGCCCGGCTCTCGCCCAGATTGCTAAGGCCAAGGTCGTTTGCAACCGTTGCCCCGTTACTGCTCAGTGCCTGGCCTGGGCACTTGAGACCGGCCAGGATGCAGGTGTCTGGGGCGGCATGAGCGAGGATGAGCGTCGCGCACTGAAGCGCCGTCGCAACCGCGGCCGCACCCGTCGCACTCGCACCAGCACCACGGTCTAATTAAAGGACTTACCCTCGTACCGTGTAATCTATACCGGTTGATACCTGTTTAACCCGATAGAAAGAGAGCCCAGCTATGAGCAAGCGTGGCCGTAAGCGCAAGGACCGCCGTAAGAACAAGGCTAACCACGGCAAGCGTCCGAACAGCTAAGTTGCCCTTAGTTGCAGCAGTCTTAGCCATCACCGGCTAAGACATCTCACTCCACTCCAGCACAACTCGGTATTGCACCGAGGGACGGGGTGGAGTTTTTTATGCCTCCAGCGGATACCTCAACGGGTAGCAGGTCTGAAAGTGACTAGGTTCATGACACATGAATTGAATTCACCCGCGGTTTTTTGTCATAAACCTAGTCACTTTCAACACCTTTTCGATGCCTCGTCGATACCGCATCCTCGCTTTCCGGATTAACCATCCGCCAGAACCTTACCAGCGAGTTTGGAGCCCAAACCCCACCGGAGTAACGTCTGAAAACAGAGCTTTTACAGCAGCTCCAGCTAGGTTGCTCGAAAGCAATGGGGCTATAGCTCAGTTGGTAGAGCGTCGCGTTCGCAATGCGAAGGTCAGGGGTTCGATTCCCCTTAGCTCCACAAATAGCTCCACAAAAATATCCCAGGCCACATCACCGTGACCTGGGATTTTCCCATTACGCATTTCGCATTACCGCATTACGCAACATCGCATTAAGCGTCAAAGGAATACACGCCAAAATCTAGCCGCCAGCAACTACCTGCGGTACTCCACCCGCGTATAGGACACGCGTATGCGGGTGGTAATGCGCTGGCGGAGGTCCTCAGGGGCAGGTTGCTGGCAGCACCGGCGCAGCAGCCGTCGGATAGCTTGCTCGGAACCGAACTCTTCTAAGCACTGAGGGCATTTGTGAATGTGTTCCTCGAGAAAGCGGCGCTCCTCCGAATCACACTCGCCATCCAAAAATGCGTGTAGGCGCGAGTGGACATCCTGACAGAAAGCATCTTCACAGGCGTGCCCGCGCTCTGGCGTCTGCTCCATATCTTGGCTCGACTCTCGGCTCATCGCGGAGAATCTCCCTTCTCTTCTTTCAAGAATCCACGTTCCACGGCTACGTTGTGCAACGCGTCTCGGAGCTGTTTTCTTCCACGGTGGAGCCGACTCATCACAGTTCCGATGGGCGTGCCCATGATTTCGGCGATTTCCTTGTAGGGCAATCCCTCGACATCGGCGTAGTAGACCACCATCCGGTAATCCTCTTTGAGACTCATCAAAGCGTCACGAATTTCCTCGTCAGGAAGCTTTTCCAGCGCTTCAACCTCAGCAGAGCGCAGCCCTATCGAAGTGTGCGACGCGGTTTCCGCGATCTGTGAATCGGTGATGTCATCGGTGGCGTACTCGGCAGGACGACGCTGCGCCTTGCGGTAGTTGTTGATGTACGCATTCGTCAGAATGCGGTAGAGCCACGCTTTCAGATTCGTGCCCGGCTTGTAGGAGCGGAAGCCCTGAAAAGCCTTTATATAGGTCTCCTGCACCAGGTCTTCGGCATCGGCGGGGTTGCGTGTCATCCGCAGCGCCGCTCCATAGAGCTGATCCAAAAGCGGCATGGCATCACGCTCAAAGCGCTGCGCAAGCTCCTCATCCGACTCATCAGTCCGGATGGCCGATGTTCCTGTCTGATCACCTGACATGCTACCTATCCTAAAACATCCGCACCCACGAGTCGGCAGACCCCCGTCACCAGGCATTTCGTAGCGTAATTGCGCTGGTGTGCAACGATGGGAAATTATGTCGAAGAAGTCCGCCAAAAAATCCGCTGCCGCCACCCCGGCTATCGCCTTCTGTCAGAACGCCGGAATCGACTTCCACGTTCACCAATTCCCCCACGGCAGCGACAACTTCGGCGAAGAGGCCGCCTCTTGGCTGCTAGAACACCTCGGCGTTGAGCCCGAACGCATCTTCAAAACTCTCATTATCGAGCTATCCGGCAAACGCACTGGGCTGGCCATCGCCGTCGTCCCCGCCACTGGAATGCTCAACCTCAAGGCCGCCGCCGCGGCTATCGGGGCTTCCAAGGCCACGATGGCCGACCCGCATGACGCGTCACTTGCCACCGGCTACATTCCCGGCGGCATCTCCCCGCTTGGCGGTCGCCGCAAGCTCCCCACTGTCATTGATGAGACAGCCACTCTCTCCGACACTGTGTTCGTCTCCGGTGGTCGCCGCGGGTGGGACATCGAAATGTCACCCGCTGATTTGGTTTCGCTTTGCGACGCCACGGTCGCCGACATCGCCCGCTAATCCTGCGGCTACTCCTGCAACCTCCCCGCTGATACGGCCTTAAAACAGCTCCTCGTTGTGGCCGGGTACCGCGCCATCGGGCTCATCCAACAGGTGCGACCCTTCATTCGCAACATTACCGACGACGCGGTTGACCGGTCGGATGGTCAGCTTGTCCACCACCTCGGCGCTGGTCACGCCAACATCTCCGTTTGCTGCCCAGGCCGAGAGATCCAGCCAATCGCTGACTTCATCGTCGGCAAGCACGCGCGGCATACGATGATGCAGATCCACGAGCTGTCCCACGGCGTCGGTGGTGAGAATTGTGGCGGAGACTATATCTCCCCAGCGTGCCCACAGACCCGCGACGGTGAAAAGCGGTGCGCCATCACCGAAGCTGACGAAGTAGGGCTGGCGACTTTTCCATTCATACCAACCGTTCATGGGGATTGCGCAGGGAAGGCCGTCCCGGAAAGTCGGTTTGGACTGCCAGGTTTCCGCACGGGCGTTGAAGAAAGGTGTCGTTGGCACTTCGCGGGCCCACTGCGGAATTAAACCCCAGCGCACGGTGGCTGCAATGGTTCCTGTGCGGCCGGGATGCTCGCGGGCAAGAGCAACTATTGGCATGGTCGGGCCGATGTTGTAGCGGGAGGTGGGCAACGGGCCGTCGGCACGCACGGGCGCCAAACCGGGAATTTCAGCCGTGGTGCTGAGCAGCTTTTCGGCGACTGTGAAATTGACGAAACGACCACACATACCAACTGATTGTGCCGATGTCTCCCCCTCTAGTCGAGGTATGGAGTGAAAGTGTTCCATAATTGGTTGTGTGTGTTCCCAAAATCAGAATTGGTCCGCCCCTACTGTAAGTGTCGACGGTGCCGAATCCGGTCGACAGCCTTTTAGCGCCACGGTGCAGATTGCCGGCTCGAAGTCGATTACGAACCGTGCTCTTGTCATCGCGGCGCTATCTTCGACCCCATCGGTTATCCATGGTGCTCTGCGCTCTCGCGATACCGATCTTATGATTCGCGCACTGCAGGCCCTGGGAACTGACATCAGTGCCGACTCGACATATTCGGGTTCCCCGAACCACACGCTCCGTGTCACTCCACGCATGCTCCGCGGTGGTGTCGTGGAATGTGGCCTTGCAGGTACGGTTATGCGCTTCGTGCCGCCTATCGCAGCTCTGGCACAGGGGTCGGTGTTCTTCGAAGGCGACGTAGAGGCCAAGGCTCGCCCGATGTCAGCCGTGCTGGATGCCCTGCGCAGCCTCGGTGTGAACATCGCTGGAAATGGGCTTCCTTTCACGGTCAATCCACAGGGGCCGAACCAGGGCAACCGCCTCGGTGACTCGGTCCAAGAGCAAGATCTGCCGGACATCGGCGGCGAAGTGGAAATTGACGCTTCGGCCTCAAGCCAGTTCGTCTCCGGCCTGTTGCTGTCAGCGCCGCGCTATGGCCGTGGCCTCGTACTTCGCCCGACCGGAGAGATTCCATCCCGCCCGCACATTGACATGACCCTGGACATGCTCCGTGAGGCCGGTGTGCAGGTCGACGAGACCACGGCCGACGCACCTGAGGGATCACGCACAACGTTCACCATTCACCCCACCGAAATGATGGGTCGTACTTGGCAGATCGAGCCCGACCTGTCCAACGCTGCCGCCTTCCTGGCCGCTGCAGCTGTCACTGGTGGCAGCGTCACCGTGCCCGACTGGCCAGAGCACACCACGCAGCCGGGCGACCGCATCCGCGAGATCCTCACCGCAATGGGCGCTACCGTGACGTTCAACCGTCACGAGGGTGGCCGCACCAGCCTCACCGTCGTGGGCCCAAAGCCGTCAGAGCTGCGCGGAATCACGATGGACATGTCCGAGATTGGCGAGCTGACCCCAACGGTCGCTGCCATCGCCGCCCTGGCCACCACCCGCACCGAGCTGACGGGTATTGCACACTTGCGCGGTCACGAAACCAACCGTCTTGCCGCGCTCACCACGGAAATCAACCGCCTCGGCGGTCGCGCTACGGAGCTTGACGACGGCATTGCGATTGACCCCGTTCCGCTCCACGGTGGCCTCTGGCACAGCTACGCCGACCATCGAATGGCCACCGCTGGTGCCATTGTTGGCCTGCGCACGGAGGGCGTGGAAGTCGAAAACATCGGTACCACCGCTAAGACCATGCCTGGATTCGACCTGCGCTGGCTGGAGATGCTCGGACTGGCCTCCCCCAGCCCTAGTTCGTTGGAAAAGTCGGTCGACACTCGACTTGATGGCATGGAGGACGGAACCGAGGCAGGGAAATAACAGTGGCGGCACGCAGGCGTGGACGGCAATGGGACGAGTCCGATGTACGCATCCGCCCCGGTAGAGGGTCTCGGCCACGGACGAAGGATCGCCCTAGCCACGCAGATGCCCACTGGGGCATGGTGGTGACCAAGGATCGTGGTCGTTGGGGTGTAGTCCTCGATAACAACGCTGATGTTGCAGTGACATGCATGCGTGCCCGCGAGCTCGGCCGCACCAATATCGTTGTCGGTGACCGTGTCGGTGTCGTCGGCGATGTCAGCGGCCGTGAGGGCACACTGGCCCGCATCGTCAAGCTGGCAGAGCGCAGCACGGTTTTGCGTCGCACCGCCGATGACAATGACCCGTATGAGCGCATTGTCGTGGCCAATGCCAGCCTGCTACTCATTGTGTGTGCAGTCGCCGATCCTGAACCCCGCACCGGTTTTGTCGAACGCGCGCTGGTCGCGGCCTACGCCGGCGGTGTCCGTCCCGTGCTCTGTCTGACTAAGTCTGATCTGGCTGACCCAGAGGAATTTGCCGGGGAGTTTTCCGCACTCGGAGTGGATGTCGTTGTCTGCGGTATTAACGATGACTTGGCTCCTTTGTCAGAGCTCATCGATGTTCCAGAACGAGTGACAGCTTTGGTTGGGCATTCCGGTGTTGGGAAATCAACCCTCGTCAACCGGATTGTTCCCGAAGCCAACCGTGAGACCGGCGAAGTCAGTGGTGTGGGTAAGGGCCGCCATACCTCCACGCAGTCGGTGGCGCTGATGTTGCCGTCGGAAAGCGAAAACAGCGCGCCCTCGTGGATCATTGATACCCCAGGCATTCGTTCCTTTGGCCTGGCTCATGTGACACCGGAGACGCTACTGGCAGCGTTTCCAGATATCCAGGCGGCAACAGATGGATGCCCACGTGGTTGCACCCATTTGGGACCACCCGCGGATCCAGAGTGCGCCCTGGACAAGTTGGAGGGAGTTCAGCACCGTCGAGCGATGGCAGTGCGTCGTCTATTGATCGCTATCAGCGACAACGAGGACTGGGAGCTGGACATTGAAAGAGACTAGCCACACCAATTCTGCGGAGACGCCCTCTGAAGCCTCGGCAAGTGCTGAGTCGAACAAAGAGGACTCCGGTCTCTACCCCGCTCCCGGCAGCTGGATTCGACTGTGCATCTACACGCTTATCGTGGGTCTTGCGACGGGGCTCGGAGCAGCCGGGCTCGCGCTGATTATGCACGGGATCGAGTACGCGGTCTACGGGCAGCACGAGGGTGACGTAGCGGTCGTGACCGATGGCACCACCGGCCTACAGCGCTTTGTCGGGATTGTGTTGGCGGGGCTGATTGCAGGACCAATGTGGGCCGCTTTGCGTACAAAGGCGAAGCCCATTGAAAGCGTTGAGGCGGGCATGCACGGCCGTCTCATGCCTGTGTGGTCGACTCTTGTCAATGTGTTTTTGCAGATGGCGACCGTAGCCGCAGGTGCATCCATGGGACGCGAGAATGCCCCGCGTGAGCTAGGTGCAATGGTGGCCTCACAGATGTCGCATCGACTACGCATCGATCCGCTACACCGCCGTATTCTGGTCGCAGCAGCGGCCGGTGCCGGCCTGGGGGCGATCTATCACATCCCGCTGGCTGGAGCGGTTTTCTCGTTGGAGATTCTGCTGGGCTCACTGAGCATTACCGCGGTGATGGTGGTGCTGGCGTGTTCGGCCATTGCGACGGTGACGTCGGGCATTGTGGTCGGAAGTAGCCCGCTCTACAGCCCAATCAATCTCTCAGACGGATGGGGCAACCTCGGTGCGGCACTGCTCCTCGGCGTTATCTGCGGCGCCATTGGCTACGCATTTCGCATTCTCAGCTCGCGGGTGTTAGACAAGGCACCGACTGGCTGGCATTCTGCCTGGGCCATCCCCCTCGCGTTCACGCTAGTTGGTGTGATTTCACTGTGGGTTCCAGAAGTCTTGGGCAATGGCCGTATCGCTGCGACCACAGTTCTCATGGACCGCCCGCTGCTGGGTTTTGCTGTCATCCTGCTGATTGCGAAGGCTATCGCGGTTCTCGTTACTTTCCGTTCGGGGGCCGTCGGTGGTCTCTTGACTCCCGGCTTTGCCCTTGGCGCGCTCAGCGGTTTCATCGTCGGCTGCTTCGTACAGCCATTGATGCCCTCAGTTCCGCTGAGCGACTTTGCGATTCTCGGCGCGGCGGCCTTCCTGTCGGCGTCCATGGCAGCTCCACTGTTCGCACTGATCGTGACCGTGGAGTTTACCGGCCAGAATTCCTCGGCTTACTTAGCGCTCTTCCTCGCTGGTGCAACTGCGACACTAACTGTGACCATAATTCGCGCCTGGCTACGGCTCCCCCACAAGCAATCAATGCCATGGAACCGCAAACCGGCAGCCGCAGCTGCGATCCGCAAGCGGGTCGAGGGCTAACCGTGCGCAGCAGTGTGCGTTGAGCGACCTGTATAGGCTCGGACAATTTCCCGGACGCCTGGGCGAAGACGGCGGAGCATTCGCAGCCCCGTCGCTAAGCCCTTGCGTTGCGGGGAACTGGACTGGAGCTCCGCTTCAACCTGCGGATACTTCTTGAACGCCGCCTCCGAACGCACCTCTGGGGCGTTGTCCGGGTCAGCGACTAAGAAGCGATTCGGCAGCGACAACTTTAGTAGTGTGCGCTGGACCTGGAAGAACTGCTTCGGGAACGACCCCGTGTTGTACGGCAGGTCGTATTCCCGGCAAATCTGCTGAACCTGCTTCGAAATCTGCATGAGCCTGTTGGATGGCATGTCTGGGAAGAGGTGGTGCTCAATCTGGTAATTCAGATTTCCCGAGAGCACCGACAACGCCAGCCCACCGTGGAAGTTCGCCGAGCCCAGCATTTGGCGCAAATACCACTCACTCTTGTCCTCGGTGTTGTACTGCTCCTTGGTGAAAGTCTCGGCATCATCCGGGAAGTGTCCGCAGAAGATGACAGCGTAGGCCCACAGATTACGGGCGAGGTTGGCCATCATGTTCGCAAATGCCACTTCGCGGTAACGCGGACCCGCCATCGCCGGGAAAAGAACGTAGTCCTTGACCACCTGGCGCCCCGACTTGTTGAGCACCTCCATGAGCTGCGGTCGGGCCTCATCCCAGGATTTCTTGCCGGCGAACACGCGCCCGAGCTCGACGTCATAGAAGGCCACTGCCCATTGGAAAAGGCTGGCCAACACCACGTTTGTCACCGGCTGCAGCAGCGTCGATGGCTTCCAACGGCGGTCACGAGTCACCCGGAGAATGCCATATCCCACATCGTTGTCCATACCGAGCACGTTGGTGTACTTGTGGTGGACAAAGTTGTGGGAGTGCTTCCACCCGCTGGATGGGCAGGAATTGTCCCACTCCCAGGTGGCCGAGTGAATCTCGGGGTCATTCATCCAGTCCCACTGACCGTGCATGGTGTTGTGTCCGATTTCGAGGTTTTCCAAAATCTTTGCCAACCCCAGCGCTGAGACGCCCGCCCATTTGAAACCCCAGTGCGCGGTGTTCTTCCACGACTTCGGCAGCATCCCCAATTTGTTCAGGGCCATGCCGGCGGTCGGCACCATCAGCAGGCCTCGACCAGTCACCTCAAGGGTGCGCTGAATGCGGATGAGCGTGCGGATGTAGCGAGCATCCTTCTGTCCCAGCGAATCGCGGTGTTGCTTTTCGATTTCCGCAAACCGACGCCCAATCTCTGCGACGTCTTCTTCGCTCAAGTGCGCATACGATGCGATATCGGAAATTGCCATGGGAAGGGTCCCAACTCCTTTAGGTAGTTTCTCCTGGTTAATGCAGGTTGAGATAGATGTGGGGCGAACTTACAGTTCGATACGCGCGTGCCCCGCCGGCGCACAGACGCACGTTCGGACCCGCTCGCCCGCCACAAACGTCGCCCCGGTGCGGATGTCCCGCGCTGCGCCGTCGGAGAGTTGCTGCACGCACGTCGCACAAATTCCCATCCGACAGCCGTACGGCAGGTCAACCCCGACGCTCTCGGCCGCCTCCAGGATGGTCGTTGCACCGTCTACGTCGATATCGCCTCGGCTGCCGAAACTCACCGTGCCGCCGACCTCCCCCGCCGCCGAGCGGTCAACGGTGAAACGTTCCGTCCGCAGCCCGGGAAACTCCGACTCAAGGTTCTTCAACAGTTCAACCGGACCACAGGAATAGGCGCTTGCCGACGATGCCAGCGCTCCAAAGTCAGCAATGATGTCGGTAACCGCCGCAGCGTCAATCCGCGGCTGCGTCTCGGTATTCCGGGCATGCAGGTGATACTTCAACGCGCTAGTAGCGCTGCGCTGTTCCAGCTCGCGAAGTTCGTTGACAAACACAGCTTCTGCCTCGCCGCGGTAGGAGTGAATGTGCTCGACTTCCACCGAGGCATTGCGAGCTGAAAGATCACGCAGCATCGAAATCACCGGAGTGACGCCGGAGCCTGCGGTAACAAACGCAATGCGGGCTGGGAGCGGCTCCGGAAGATGGAAATCCCCAGCCGGGGCAGCCAGGCGGACGACAGTACCCGGCTTGACATTGGCGACGAGGTGTTGGGACACGTAGCCGTCGTTGAGCGCACGGATGTTGATAGTCAGCAGCCCGTCATGAGGCCGCGGCGCATTTGTCAGCGAGTAGGAACGCCACAGGTATTTCCCCTTGACCTCTACGCCAAGTCCGATGAACTGGCCTGGCTTGAAGTCTGTTGGCATCCCCCAACCCGGACGGATTATCAACTCTGCTGAAGTAGGAGATGTGGGATTAATGGCCTCAATCTGACCGCGCAGCTCGCGACTTGACCACAGCGGATTTAGCAAATGCGTGTAATCATCGGGCAAAAGTGGCGTGGATAAATGCTTGAATACCCGGGAAACTTTGGTCTTAAGCCCCATTTTTGGCCCTCCTGACTGTCACGGGCGAACAAGTAATAACGCTGTTCATCAGTAGGCATGCCCCACCCGATTCATTATTACGTGTCCGTAGGTTACTTAGACGTAGACTACGGAGCGGTAAGTTATTGGTCAAGAGAAACAAATGATTTTGACACAAATAGCGAAATTGTCATTACCCCCACCCTCGTGCGAAACACCCCCTTTGACATGGAGCTTATCTACACAAAACAATCCCGCCTTTTATACCCCCGCCGAAAACACTTGTGCCATACAAAAAAGGGGCTGGGTTCCTAAACCCAGTCCCCTTCATCAACGCCAAGCACGCGCTACTACAGGAAGTCGACCACCATGCCGAGCTCAGCTACGTCGTACCACGCCAGCGGGATCTCCAGCGCATCGCCGACAGTGAGCTCCGCATCCTCGTCACCGAGATCTGCCTTATCGACGGCATCAATCGCAGCCTCAACCTTGCTTTCCGCCTCTTCCACATCAATGTGGAGCGCTGCAACGTCGGCAAGCGAAATTGGGCCGCCGACCTTAACCACGGCATCTCCCATATCCGACTGCGGCTCCGCCTCCACATCAACGGAAATGACCACTCGACGGTGCGGGAACTTCTCTTCTGCGGCATCGAGCAGACGGAGCGACGCACGCGCAGCCTCATCAAAGGCTACGTCTGCCAGTTCCTCATCATCGCCCTCAGTATAGAAATCGCGCAGCGCTTCAGTGACAGCAAAGCCCCAACCACCGCGGGCGTGGAAGAGCTCATCCTCCTTAAGCGCCTCAAGCATGGAGAAAGTCGCTGGGATATAGACGCGCATTAGAACTCGCCCTCGAGACCCAGTAGACCGGCAATCTCGACCACTGCGCGGTCGAACTGCTGATAGAAGACTCCCACCATGCCGTTAGAGACGGCCGCATGGATGTTCTCAATCGAATCATCTACCAGCACGCAGTCCCGTGCCGGCAGTTCAATAGCCGCAGCGGCTGCATTAAAAGCCTCTGCCGAAGGCTTCTCATGGCCAATTTCACCAGAGAGCACAACTGCGTCTACCAGGCCCTCATCTTCGAGCTTGCGAATCGGATCCGCCGATGGGCCACCTGGGTCATTCGACAGGACTGCCAGGCCAACACCATTTGCACGCGCCTCTACCAGCAAATTACGCCAACGTGCCTGGTCTTCATCCGTGCCGTCAAGGACACCACAGTAATCGATAATCATTCCGCGCATGACCTGTAGTTTATCGCATGACCTGCACGTTTGCCTTTTTTTCCAGTTCAGCGTGTTAATTGGCTGTTCGTTACGCCCATTTATAGACGACCAGAACGGCCTTGACGGAAACCGATAGGAACATTAACAGCGAAACACTCAGCCCATTTCGCGACTGCGCCTTCTCCCCAATCCCCCCCACGCCGGCCGTGAATTCCCCTTCACAAGCTGCACACTTAAAGCACTTGTAGGACAATGGTCTTCAGCAAGGGGGAACTTGCCAATGGAGCGTTTTTAGGGGGATTAATCCATGGCACCAACGTCTCACGTACCAAAATCTCAGACACCGATGCCCTACGCGCTGTCGCACGCCGCTGAGCACCGCTCCAGTGGCAGGGAATCCATTGAACCGGCAACGGGCTTTTCGCTTCTCCACACAATTCAACTCGGCCAGTCAGCTAATGCCGCCGCCTCTCAAACCGCAAAAGTGGCACCGACCTACAGCGGATGCTCGGCTGCCACCGGAGCCGCTGTCATGACGGCATTACCGCCCGTCGCGGCCACTCCTGCTGCGAAAAAGACGCCGCAAACACCGCACGTTGTCCAGCACTGTGAGCAGAATCTGAGACAGGAGCTTGGCACGATTACTCGCCGCGTCTTCGACATCATCGCGGGTCGCAGGCGAGTCAACGATTTGCGTCGCATCAATATCGACCCGATTATTCACGCTGCGATACTCACGCTGTCGAAGAACACCAGCCTCAAGGGTGTCGCGTTGCAATCCTTCCACGCCAGCGCTTCCGCGGACGGCAAAAAGGTCGAGTTCCTGGGTAGTTGCCGTGTCGGTCCGAAGGTTCGCGCGTTCACTGGCACGTTCCGCCGCGGAACAGCAAAAACGCGGCCATGGACCATGACCGCGTTTCGTGTGCTTTAGTGCTTAGCGACGGCGCTTGCGAGCCGCCTTCCGACGCTGTGCTCGGTTGCCCTCAGACTCTTGATCCACGCGCTGCTGCTCTGCACTGCCGTCCTCGCTGGGACCGGAGTAGGTCATCTGCTGATTTTGCTCAGCAGCTTCCGTCGGCAGAGCTGGAGCCTGGTTTTCCTGTCCCTCAGTGTTTTCCACTGCGGGCATAACCTGCTTACGGATTAGGAACAGCTGACGAACCGATTCTTCCTTGATGCCGTCCATCATCGCGGTGAACATGTCGTAGCCCTCACGCTGGTACTCCACCAGCGGGTCAGCCTGGGCCATGGCGCGCAAGCCAATGCCCTCCTTGAGATAGTCCATCTCGTAGAGGTGCTCGCGCCACTTCTGGTCCATGACGTTCAGGATGGTGAAGCGCTCGATGTTGCGCATCTGGTCGTCGCCGCCAATTGCGGAGACCGCATCCTCAAGCTGGTCGTAGCTGGCCGAGATGTCCGCGTGCAGAGCCTTGGACAGCTCATCGGCCGAGAGGTCACCCGGAGTACCGAAGTCAGAGCCATCAATGAGCTCTTGCGCGGTAAACGTCGGGCTATAGAGCTGCTCAAGGGCATTCCACAGCTCGTCGAGGTCCCAATCCTCCACGTAACCGTCAGCGGTGGCACCGTTGACATACGCATCGACTACGTCATCCTGCATGTCACGGACCTGAGTCTTCAAATCCTCACCTTCGAGGATGCGACGGCGCTCAGCGTAGATGACCTTACGCTGCTGGTTCATAACCTCGTCATACTTCAGAACATTCTTACGGATTTCGAAGTTCTGGCTTTCCACCTGAGCCTGGACGCTCTTAATGGAGTTGGAGACAACCTTGGAGTCGATAGGAACGTCATCCGGAACATTCAGAGTGTTCATCAGCGCTTCCATGCGCTGACCGTTGAAGCGAACCATGAGATCATCGCGCATGGACAGGTAGAAGCGGGTAACACCCGGGTCACCCTGACGACCGGTACGACCACGCAACTGGTTGTCAATGCGGCGCGACTCATGGCGCTCAGTGCCCAGGACGTAGAGGCCACCGGCCTCACGTACCTTGTCAGCTTCTTCCTTCGACTGCTGACGAACACGCTCAATCTCAGCGTCCCACGCCTCTTCGTACTCTTCCGGAGTTTCCACCGGGTCCAAACCACGAGAGCGCAGATTCAGGTCAGCGATGATGTCCGGGTTACCGCCCAGCACAATGTCAGTACCACGACCGGCCATGTTAGTTGCCACGGTAACGCCTCCGAGCCGACCCGCCACTGCGACAATCTCAGCTTCCTTCTCGTGGTGCTTAGCGTTCAGCACAGAGTGAGGAATACCTTCGCGCTGCAGGAGCTTGGAAAGGTACTCGGATTTCTCGACTGACGTCGTGCCAACGAGAACTGGCTGGCCCTTTTCATGGCATTCGCGGATGTCCTCGACAACAGCGGCGAACTTTGCCTCCTGCGTCTTGTAAATCAGGTCGGGCAGATCCTCACGCTGCTTCGGGCGATTCGGCGGGATCGCCATGACGTTCAGCTTGTAAATCTGGTGCAGCTCAGCCGCTTCGGTCTCAGCCGTACCGGTCATACCGGACAGCTTGTCGTAGAGGCGGAAGTAGTTTTGGAGCGTAACGGTTGCCAGCGTCTGGTTCTCGTTTTTAATCTCCACCCCTTCCTTGGCCTCAATTGCCTGGTGCATGCCCTCGTTATAGCGACGGCCTGCCAGCACACGACCGGTGAACTCATCGACAATGAGGATCTCACCATTACGAATAATGTAATCCTTGTCGCGGGTGAACAGTTCCTTGGCCTTCAGGGCATTGTTCAGGTAACTGACCAGCGAAGAGTTTTCCGGAGCATACAGGTTGGCAATGCCCAGCTGATCCTCAACGAATTCAACACCCTCTTCACGAATACCGATGGTGCGCTTACGCTCATCGACTTCGTAGTGAATATCGCGCTTCATACGCGGCACGATCTTGGAGAACGCCAGGTACCAGTGCGGATCGCCATCTGCCGGACCGGAAATAATTAATGGGGTACGGGCCTCGTCAATCAGAATCGAGTCAACCTCATCGACGATGGCGAAGTGGTGCCCACGCTGCACCAAATCGTCGAGCGAATGCGCCATGTTATCGCGCAGGTAGTCAAAGCCGAACTCGTTGTTCGTGCCGTAGGTGATGTCGGCAGCATAGGCCTTGCGACGCTGGTCCGGACTGAGCTCAGAGAGAATCACGGAAGTCTCAAGCCCCAGGAAGCGGTGGACTCGACCCATCCACTCCGCGTCACGCTTAGCCAGGTAGTCATTAACCGTAACGACATGAACACCCTTGCCTGCCAACGCATTGAGGTATGCGGGCAGCACACAGGTCAGGGTCTTACCTTCACCAGTCCCCATCTCGGCAACGTTGCCGAAGTGCAGTGCCGCACCGCCCATAACCTGGACGCGGTAGTGCTTCTGCCCCAGCACGCGCCAGGATGCCTCGCGCGCCGTGGCGAAAGCATCCAGCAGCAAATCGTCTACATCGGCACCGTCAGCCAGCTGCTTCTTAAACTCCTCGGTCTTGGCACGGAGTTCATCGTCTGAAAGAGCTGCGTACTCGTCTTCCTTGGCGATGACCTGATCTGCAATATTGCCAAGCCTCTTGACAGCGCGGCCTTCACCAATGCGGAGCAACTTGCTGAGCGAAAACACTAAATTGGGACCTTTCCGGCCGATTCACGTCGAACTTTAATGTGCAACGGTTGATTATACGACGAACCCGCCTTCCCTTCTAAGAGAAGACGGGCTCATGTGAGCAATTACTTACCAATACACAGCTCTGCGCGGTATTGCGTGCTCTTTTTGGTGAAGACTTACTTCTCGTCTTCGTCTGCCAGCTCAATCAGACCGTAGTCGTATGCGTGACGACGGTAGACCACGGACGGACGAGAGGTTGCCTCGTTAACGAAGAGGTAGAAGTCGTGACCGACGAGCTCCATCTCAGACAGAGCATCTTCCACCGTCATCGGAGTTGCGGAGTGCTGCTTGGTACGCACAACCTGGCCCGGGGTCACGTCCTCAACCAGATCCTCGTACGGATCAGCCTTTTCCGGAGCCGCTGCCTCAGCCTCTGCAACCAGCGAAGCAGTTGCCTCGCCGACGGACATCGGTGCACGGTGGCCAGAACGGCTAATCTTGCGGCGAGCCTTCACCTTACGCAGGGAGCGCTCCATCTTGCCCAGAGCAGACTCCAGTGCAGCGTAGAAGCTATCTTCCTTCGCTTCCGCACGAGCCAGGTGTCCCTTGCCAGTAGCGGTGATCTGAATACGGTCAGAGCGGTCTGCACGGCGCGGATTCGGCTCGTGCTGGAGCTCCACGTGGAAGAAGGTCAAAGTCGGGTCGAGGCGCTCAATCTTCGCCAGCTTCGCCTTAACACGATCTGCGAAGTGCTCTGGAACCTCAACATTGCGCCCGGTGATGGTCACCTGAGCGTTCGGGCTGAGTACCTCGTTGTTGTCAGCAGGTGTGGACACTTGCTACCTACCTCCCGGTATGGCCACCGCCCTTCCGTGAGCGGGATTACTCACGGCGTCTACGGTGACGAGTCTTTCTGCACCCCCAGGATACAGTTCCGGGGGTAACCAATGCCACGTTCCCCTCGTTTATTTTTCGCTTGCCGACGACACCCCTGCGTCTACGCCCGGGCGAGCACCAACACCATATCGATGCGAATCCCCAATGACGCTGCCACCAACTCGGTTTCCGCTGCAGTGGCACCAGTGGTGGCCACATCATCAACCAGAATTACTGTCGCCTGCGCACAGCGTTGTCGCAGCTTGTCGCTAATTCCGTGCTTGAATTGCGCCAGCGGCACAATGTGGCCAGAAAGATTTCGCCTGCGTTGAGAAGCCCCCAGCTCCGCGGAATCCCGCGTGCGCCCGCCAATGCGCACCAGGGGCAATACCGAACTGGAGGGGAGCTGACTGCAAGCAAAGTCGCAGGCAATTGTTACCGGATCCCCACCCCGTTGTCGACGGGATGACAATCTTGTCGGCGCGGGAATCAAAATGACGGGGGTAATTTCCGGGGGCATTATATGGCCGTCAGAGGCCAGCCTTCGTACCGCAGCGGCGAACACGGCCCCCATGATTCGTCTGGCTTCACCACTGCCCCGTTCTTTGGCCGACAAAATGAGATGTCTCCTCGCACCGGAGTACGGACCGCAGGTCCACGCTGCTGCGCGTAACGCAGCCCGCGGTGAAAACCGCACTGGAGGTTGCTGAAGATCGTCCTTGCAATCGCGACACAGCGCCCCGGAGCAGCCGCACACCGGACAGGTTTCCGGTATCACGAGGCCGATTGCATCGCGGGTGACGTCGTAAAGCGCGCGCAGTAATTCCTGCGATGACCTCCCCTGCGCCATTGATCCCCTCCCCGATTTGCACTTATTCCACAGACACCGGAGCCATTCGACCACGCGCACCCGGAACCTGGCGCCAGAACTGCTGCTGCCCCTCGCTGGAGATCAGCTCCATGACACCGGTGGCATCCAATGCGTAACGCTTCGACGAGGTCGCGGTAACTACAGGAATTGGCGGTGTCAGGTTGAGCTTCGGCAGAACGGAGCTGGTCGCACCGTCCGGGAAGGCACTCCACATCGGGGTGTCTCCGCTGTAACCGCCCACCGTGACCGTTTGATTCGGCGACCACGTCAGCGACACCGGGGAAACGTTTTCAGGGAGCGGCAGAGCACGCGGGTGCGTCAACTTCCACGGTTTATCGTCATGCCTTTCGATGGTGGCGATATAGACTTCACCAGCGATAATCATCGCTACCTGCGTGCCTGAAGAATCGACGCGGAATTCAGAAATGCCGGCGCTCGGGCGCCCCGTTCCTTCGCCGCCGTCAAGAAGGTGGCTGAGCTCAGAGGTATCAACCTCCTCCTGCTGAATCCGGGACGACGTCGACTGCCGAACCAGACGTACGACGGTTGTACCGTCCTTCACCGTCCAGACCGCCTCGGCATCTGGAGACCATGTCGGACGGGTGAGGCTCTCGCCAGTCAGCACAGGAACCGGCTGATCTTGTATTCCGCCCAGCATCAATGTGGACTCCCCGAGGTCGTACGAACCGGCACGACCATCCACGGCCGAACGGAACACGGCGGCAATAAGCTCGCTGCCATTGGGGTTGGTGCCCACTGCCGCGGAAAACACCGCAGTGCTGCCGCTGGCGGTCCAGCCGCGTCCCACAGGTGTAGCGTGGCCGTCAGCAATCTCGTAGATACCGCTGCGGTCGACCGTCCGCAACGGTGCGTTATCAGCCGGTAGATGATTCGGGTCGTAGAGCTGGATTGCGTCAGTGTCCTTCGTCCACGGCTCGTCGTGGCTGGCAACCAGTGGTTCGCCGTCGGCCATGAGGATCCACGGACCACGGAAATCTGCCGAGTCGAGAGTCCAGATAATCTGCGCCGCGAGCATGACACGCAGTTCCTCGGAAACATCACCCAACCCGGTGATTTCGACCCTGCGACCGTCCGCGTTGGACACAGGTCCTGCTTCCACCGCAATCGAGGCATTGGGCTTGAGCACGGTGGTGACGCCCGGTCGCAGTGGTGCTGATGGGCCGTTCTTCAGCTTCGTCAACAGATTGGTCGCGCCATCGGTGACGCCACGATAGAGCCAACGGCGATCTGTGACCAAATGATTACCCGCCGGGTCGAGGAAATAGACATTGCGAGGCACATTGTTTTCCAGGAATGCCTGACGCTCCATGACAACACCGTCGGGCAGCGAGGAAATGCGCCACTGCCCATCCGAACCGAGCTTCATCTCCACGGTTTCCTCATAGTCACCGGACTGGGGCTCATACGCACCATCAGTACCGAATTGACCAACGCTGCGACCTCGGGCAACGAAGGACTGTCGCGATCCTCCTTCATCCCTCTGGGCGATGAGGTTGACACCGTCGAGAATGCGGGCACTATCCTGCGGTTTCCAACTGGCCGCAAGTTCCGGGGTCATAAAGGCGCGCATAGCTTGAAAATCATCAACCGGATGCGCGGCCGCGGCGAAAAAGTCGCGCAGGACAATGTCTGCATTGACATTCGGACGTGGCTGCGGAACTTCAATACGAACTTGGGGCGGCTCAAACGGACGCAGCACCTGGGGGCTGGTGTTCCGCGGAATGGTGGTACATCCTGCGGCCGTGCCCAAAATGATCACCGAGCTAAGCGCCACTGTCTTACGCAGGACGCGACGAGCCTTCGACTGTTGCTGCGCCGTCATTTAACTATCCTCCTCTCGTGCCTGTTGGGATTCGCTATCGCTAGCCCTCTGCCCCTTACCCTGATCCTGGCTCTTGGCTTGCGGTGCATTCGATTCCGATTCCAACTCCCGTGCACCAATTTCCTGCTGGTGCGGAATCTGATCAGGCAGCGGGGGAACTTCCAGTCCGAGCGGATGCTCACCGAAGCTCGCATCGGGCTCCAGTGGCACAGTCAGACGGAAACAGCTACCGACCGTCGGCACGCCAAATGCCTCCAGCTCCCCACCGTGCAATTGTGCGTCCTCACGCGCGATCGCCAAGCCAAGTCCGGTACCGCCGGTGCGTCGGACACGCGAGGGGTCAGCACGCCAGAAACGGTTAAACACCAGTTCCTGCTGCTCCGGCTTTAGCCCCACACCGTGGTCAACGACCGTAAACGAAACCGCGGAATCGCTCGCCCGCACTGTGACATCCACCGGATTGCCCTCACTGTGGTCAACAGCGTTGGCCATAAGATTGCGTAGCACGCGCTCGATACGACGCGAGTCGACTGTTGCCATTACCGGTTCATCGGGCAGGTGGAAGCGGATGGGCGTACCGGTCTCCTTAGCCACGACTGTTACCTGCTGATAGGCAGCATCCACACAGCGACGGACATCGACCTTTTCTGCAGACAGGTCAGCAACGCCGGCATCGTGGCGTGAGATCTCAAGCAGGTCATTGAGAAGCATCTCAAAACGCTCAAGCTCCTCATTCATCAGCTCAGCTGCGCGGCGAGTCGCCGGATCGAGGTCCTCAGCGCCGTCCGCAATAAGATCGGCGGCCATACGCACCGTGGTCAGAGGTGTCCTCAACTCATGCGAAACATCGGAGGTGAACTGTCGCTGCAGACTGCCGTATTCCTCCAGCTGTCTAATCTGCGTCGACAGCGATTCGGCCATCTTGTTAAAGCTCATGGCCAGTCGCGCCATGTCATCTTCACCCTGCACGACCATGCGTTCGCGCAAGTGGCCGTCGGCAAAGCGCTGGGCAATCTGGGCGGCGGAACGCACTGGTGTCGTCACCTGATTGGAGAAGAACCAAGTAATACCGCCGAGAAGCGCCATGATGATTACTGTCGCACCGGCGAGCAGACCACGAACCAACTTAATAGTCGATTCCTCTGCGGCCATAGAGGTGACCAGATAGAGCTCGAGCCCATCAACCGAAGTAGAAGTGGGGCTACCGATAATTAACGCCGAGTACGTATCGCCGCGGTTATCAGTGACTTGGCGTACCTGATACGCAATTTGCCCTTGTCGGACTACTTCATGCAATCGTTCTGGGACATCAGCCTTAATCGGCGATGAAGCCAACACCGTGCCTCGCGGCACCGGCGCCACGAGCAGTGGTTCATAACTTGTCAATGGTGCAGCACCGGAACCGGCTGCACGGTTCACAAGGGCATCGCGCCCCACGTTGAGCAGAGCTTGCAGCTCGTTGGACGAAGAGTTCTCAATCGCCCGCTCCACCACTGCGCGAGCACGGTCAATTTCCTCGTCGGCAGCGGTAACCTTTGCGTCGATAAGCCGCTGGGTAACAATAGTCGCCAGCGCGAAACCGAGTACCGCAATCACCATCGCGCTCAGTACCACCACAGAGGTCAGAATGCGCGCTTGGATAGACGTGCGCCAGAGCGTAACCGCCCAGGTCACTCCCCTATTGGTGAAGTCTCGAAGCTTCGTTATTAATCGACGCAAGAATCGGCTCCCACTAAAGCTGACTGGCCTTGTTTAGTCACCCGTCTTGTACCCGACACCGCGGACGGTCAGCACAATTTGGGGGTTTTCCGGATCCAGTTCAATCTTCGAGCGCAGACGCTGAACGTGAACGTTGACCAGACGAGTATCCGAGGTGTGCTGATATCCCCAGACCTTTTCCAACAACTCATCACGGGAAAAGACCTGCTTCGGACGGGATGCAAGAGTGTGCAATAGGTCAAACTCCAACGGGGTCAGAGAAATCTCCTTGCCATCACGGAACACGGCGTGACCGGGCACGTCGATGGTCAAGTCGCCGACCTCGAGAGTCTCACTCGGGCTGTCGTCTTGACGACGCAGCCGAGCGCGCACGCGCGCCACGAGTTCCTTCGGCTTAAAGGGCTTTGTGACATAGTCATCCGCACCGGATTCCAGGCCGAGGACCACATCGACCGTGTCGGTCTTCGCAGTCAACATGATGATCGGCACCGCCGATGTCTCTCGCACAGTGCGACAGACATCGACACCACTCATGCCCGGCAACATGAGATCCAGCAGAATCAAATCTGGGTTCTCCCGCTCTGCTGCCTTGACAGCTTCGAGGCCATCGTCGACTACTACTGTGTCGAAGCCCTCGCGCTCCATCACCATCGTGAGTATTTCGGCGATGGCCGGATCATCATCAACAACCAGGATTTTTGAGCTCATGCGTCATATTCTAAACGTAAAGCTATCTAGTTCTGTAGTTTCCCGTTGAGGTGGCTAGCGCAGGCGTGCACTGATCCATTCCACAAGGCGGTCCGCCCCATCGTCCCCCGTAAGCATCAGCCATGGTGACTGCCACGAGCCTTCCGCGAACTTCTGGTACGCCGCTAGTGTGCGCTCCTGCAAACCCGAGTCCTTTTCGTAGGCATCCCTCGTTCGCTGCACATCAGAGGCTTCCCGCTTGCGTGCGCGGTCGGCTGCCACTCCCACCGACGTGGCCAGACAGACCTGAACGTCGGGAAGCGGAAGTTGGAAATCTCCGAATTCGGTCTTCTCAATCCACCCGACGATCGCCGGATCCTGTGTGCGCGCCAGGGAGTATGCCGCGTTGGATGCGACGTAGCGATCGATAATCAGAACATCGTTCTCGCGCACTGCATCAACAATCGCTTCACGACGTTCTTTGCGGTCCAGAGCGAACAGGAGTGCCATTGCCCAAGCGGAGTCCGCGGTGTCGCCGAGCTGACCGTGCAAGGCTTGATCGGCGAAATCAGCGAAGATTGTCTGCCGGTACGCCGGAAAGGTCATCGAAGAAACGGAGTGTCCTTGACTTCGGAGTTGATTGGTAACAGCTGTGACAAGCGTGTTCTTGCCAGCACCGTCGATTCCTTCGACTGCGATAATCAAGTTCTTCTCCTCGCACACATGGCTACGGCCTAGCCTTGGCTAGAACTAGTAGCGGTAGTGCTCTGGCTTATACGGGCCCTCGACGTCAACGCCGATGTATTCGGCCTGTTCCTTGGACAGTCGGGTGAGCTCACCGCCGAGTGCCTCGACGTGAATGCGAGCGACCTTCTCATCCAGAATCTTCGGCAGACGGTGGACAGTGTTGTCGTACTTATCACCGTTGCAGTAGAGCTCAATCTGCGCGATTGTCTGGTCGGCGAAGGAGGTCGACATTACGAAGGACGGGTGTCCGGTGGCATTGCCCAGGTTGAGCAGACGCCCCTCGGAAAGCACAATCAGAGAGCGCTCCTCGCCGTCTGCATGCGGGAAGATGTACTCGGTGACCTGCGGCTTGATCTCCACACGACGGACATCATCGCGGTGGTGCAGGCTGTGCATGTCAATCTCGTTGTCAAAGTGGCCGATGTTGCCCAGCAGCGCGTGGTTCTTCATCTGCTGCATGTGCTCGAAAGTAATGACGTCCTTGTTGCCTGTGGCGGTGATGACAATGTCGACATCTGCGATGACGCTCTCAGTAGCGACGACGTCGAAACCGTCCATCAATGCCTGCAATGCGTTAATCGGGTCGGCCTCGGTGACCTGAACGCGAGCGCCCTGCCCCGCCAGCGCCTCCGCGCAGCCCTTACCCACATCGCCGTAACCGCAAACCAGCACATTCTTGCCGCCAACCAGCATGTCGGTACCGCGGTTAATGCCGTCCAGAAGGCTGTGGCGGGTGCCGTACTTGTTATCGAACTTGGACTTGGTGACGGCATCGTTGACGTTCATGGCCGGGAATGGCAGCACGCCCTGCTCTGCGAAGTGGTAGAGGCGGTGGACACCAGTGGTGGTCTCCTCTGTGACACCCTTGACCGACTTTGCAATTCGGTGCCAACGGCCGGCATCCTTCTCCAAGCTGGCGCGAAGCATGTCCTTGAAGGCAATAAACTCGTCCGAATCCGACTCTTCTGCAGGCGGCACCAGGCCAGCATCCTCGAATTCCATACCCTTAATGACAGCCATGGTGGCGTCGCCGCCGTCGTCCAGAATCATGTTGGCATCTTCATCGCCCCAGTCAAAGATGCGGTCGAGGCACCACCAGTACTCCTCCAGCGTCTCGCCCTTCCAAGCGAAAACCGGAACACCCTGCGGATCCTCCGGAGTGCCGTTTCGCCCAACGACGACAGCCGCAGCGGCCTCATCCTGAGTGGAGAAGATGTTGCACGAGGCCCAGCGGACCTCTGCGCCCAGCGCCGTCAAGGTCTCGATGAGCACTGCGGTTTGAACCGTCATGTGAATGGAGCCGGAAATACGGGCACCGGCCAGTGGCTGCTGCTCTGCGTACTCTTCGCGCAGCGCCATTAGGCCTGGCATCTCGTGCTCAGCCAGACGAATCTGGTGACGACCGGCCTCAGCCAGGGAGAGGTCTGCAACCTTGAAATCAATGTTCTTCGAGGACATGTAACGCTTTCTCTAGATTCTTTGACGTGAGATTCTTCTTAAAGAATCACTACTGGGGACGCGAGAATTACTCTACCGCTTCGACGCAGTTTTCCAGCGCCGCCTGGTCAGACTCACTGAGTTCCCCCAGAAGACTATCGAACACCTCGGAGGCGATAGCCAACGCATCCTCCTCGCTGCCGTGTGCCTCCGAGATTCCCTCCCGAATGAAGCTGTAGTCCTCCACAATGTCACCGCCGCTAAATGGCGCACCATTCCAAATTGCAATAATCACAGCCGCCGCGAGTGCGCATGCTTTCTCATCGCTACTTTCGGAATCCACCCCAATGCGGCCAGCATCAATCAATGCACCAACGCGATCCTGCGAGTCGAGATCCTGAACCTCATCGAACAGTTCAATGACCGAATCGCTACCAAAAACCTCAGTCTCCCAGATGGACATGATAGGTGGCCACGCTCCTTTCGCGCTTCGAACCAATTGCCAGTTTTCGTCTTCGACGAGCGCTTTCCAAAGAGCGCTTTTCGACGAGCCCACGGTAATCTGGCCGCCGACCAAATAGCTGTCGCCTGCACGTACCGCTAGCCGGAAAACCGCATGTGGCCTTACCGAAGTTCTACCCGACTTTTCGCCACTTTTACAGTGCGAGAGACTTATTTAATCCCCTCAACACAATTTTCACCCTAGAGAGAAGATAACGGGCATGTTAAGTTAGTTCCCAGACCTCGTAATGTAACTGTTATCTTTTTCGTTACAGGGCGATTTCACGCATGACACGAAAGGAGTACCTACCATGGTGAAGAAGGCCTTTGGAGCTCTTCTGCTCGCAGCCCTTCCCCTGAGCGTTTCGCTCGTTGGCTGCTCCGATAGCAGTGCTGCCGAGGGTGCAAATCCGGAAAACGCCGGCTCTCAGTCGGAAATGGAGACCTCTGCTCCACTGCCTCCAGTTCCTAGTGATGCCGAGCTGCAGCAGACCACTGAACCGAATTCAGATTCCTCGCTGACTGAGACGAACGACAGTCTAGTATCTCGTCCGACCACGTCATCGAGCACCGAGATCGTTGAGGATCCGTACCTGCCACCGCAGGCGTACATCCCCCCGACTTCCACAAGCTCAAGTGCGACAACTCCGACGTCGACGACATCGACACCTCCGACGACCACGGAGACCACAGAGCCCACCTCTGACGACGTTTCTTCGCCGACGCCCAGCAAGCCGGTGCCACTGCTACCGGAAGATAACTCGGAAAAGCCGAACGACAGTCTTCCGGAAGGCGATGGTGGTGCAGCAGCTGAGCCGAAGCCGCCTTCATCGCAGGCGCAGTCCCAGTCGGGTACGCAAACCACAACTCCGTCCGAGACTCCTCAGAAGACTCCTTCGAAGGAGCCGACATCCCCGAAGGAGCCGACACCTCCGAAGGACCAGACCCCTTCGACGGAGAAGGACACCACTGGCGGCAATGGGGCTAGCAATAGCAAGATTTCCCCAATCCCGGAAAAGCCGAAGGACTCCGGATTCCTGGGAAATCTCTTCGATAACGACGAGGACTAACCCACCCGCGGGACGGTCGCGACAAAGACGGTTGCCCCGTCTTGGCGCGCAGTCAGCTCAATATCGACTGCGTCGACAGCCGGAACCCAGGCCGCATGGCCGCTGGGAACCTCAACCACGGAGTCGTCGTGACGCAACGCCACCGTGCCCGCTGTAGACAACACAACCGTGGCGGATTCTTCGTCGAGCAGAACATGTTCGCCCGGCTCCAGATCCCGCGAACGAAGGCGAAACTCGCGCACCGGCGCGTCATAGTCATTCCAGCCATCATCGGTCAGCCGCGACTGCAGCACCGGATCTGGCAGCGGTCGGAAAGAGAGCACGCGCAGTAGCTCCACGACATCGACGTGCTTAGAGGTCAGCCCTCCGCGCAGCACGTTGTCGGAGTTGGCCATGATTTCCACGCCCATGCCATTGAGGTAAGCATGCAGCTGTCCAGCACCAAGGTAGATGGCTTCGCCCGGCTGTAAGCGAAGGCGATTAAGCAGCATCGACCCCAGGACTCCCGGGTCCCCCGGATACTTTCGAGCCAATTCGCAAGTGGTCTCGGCTACTCGCGAGAACTCCTCGTCATCGCCACTGTAATCCGCGCACTTGGCAGCCACGGCCTCGACCAGCTCATCGAGGACATCCTGGGGCAACGTCAACCACGTTGTAAACAATGCCCGCAGAGCACTCTCGTCATCGGCGGCATCGAGCAGTCCCATGTAATGGTCGAGCTCCGGTACCGCCAGCGTCGCGAGCAACTCCTTCGTGCGCTCCACCGGGCGGAATCCGGCCAACGCGTCGAAGGTAGTCAGGGCGACAATAAGTTCCGGCTTGTGGTTGTTGTCCCGGTAATTTCGGAAATGTGCAGTGGCCGGAATGCCCTCCGCATTTTCGCGTGCAAATCCCTCCTGAGCTTCTGCCAAGGTGGGGTGTGCCTGCAGCGATAACGGCTCATCGGCTGCGAGCAGCTTCAACAGGAACGGCAGCCTGCCGTTGTCGGTGTCAATTGCATATCCGAGCGCAGCTGCCGGATCCTGCGCAATGAGCTCATCCAGCGGCGTGCCGGCCACCGTGGCCGATGCCAGTGCATGCGCACCAAACCACAGTTCCGCCCAGGGCTTCGATGTGGGAGCGTCCGCACCGGTGATTCTCGCCAAATGTGTACGAGACCCCCAGGGGTACGACTGCAGCACGGGGTCCAACAGCTCCATGCCCGTATCACTCCTCTAATAGTCACTTCTGGCGCGAGCACGCCAATCTCACCGAAGGCCCAAAAGCCTTCGGTGACACCCGGCGATTACGCAGAAAACGCCGCAATCGCACCAACTCTGGCTGCAGCAACACATACTTCAACCAATGGATGATGAGTCTCCGCATCGAGCGCAGGGCACTCCACACGAGCCCATCCAACCTCGCCGTAGTGGTCCCGGTAGTGGCCCACATTGTTCGGCGCAGCTAAAACAATCGCCCCCAACGGTAGCACTGTCGCCCCTTCATCCCCACCATCAATAAACGGGTCATAGAAAATATCGCGGCTTTCCTGGGGTTCTGCAGCGAGCAACGCGCCCACACTAAGAGACAATTCGCTTATCGACGACGCTGCCGAGACCACGCCTGCCTCAAGCATCTGTAACGATGCCAGTTCCGCTACCGGCGCCAGCGCCGAGGTCGTCGACACTGCAAGCATTCTGCGGCCTGCCACCCACTGCGCTACCTGCCGCGCGGGGTTAACTGTTTCATCTCGCTGCGGAGCACAGGCGGCAATATCGGCGTCCACCGCATCAGCGACTTCCTCCACTACCCCGGCCGGAGCCAGGGTGGTGGCACCGCATTCGGTGAGCGCGCTGGCGATGGCACCGACATAGGCGGTAAAGGACGCGGACTCCGCCATCGCCGGGCGCGGAACCACAACCGTATCGGGGCTACCGGCGGCACGCAGTGGCCCTTCACCGGGATCCACCACGACCGTGGCAGCACCTCGCCTATCAGCTTCAGCCAGAGCTGCCCCCAGTGGGCTGCCGGGGTTGTCGTCACAGACGATGACCAAGTCGAGGGCACCGACATAACTGGGCAACTGATGCGCAATTACCACCGGACAGCGGATATCGTCGGCAAGCGCGCGCACGGATTCGGCGGCGAGCTGCGCCCGACGATTTCCCACGAGGATGACCGCACTGCGCGGCAGTGAAAGTTGAGCAAACGCACCCCCGCGAGTCGCGGAAGCAGCAGCTCTGAGACCTGCACCGGCAGTGGCCATACGATAGAACAGGGCCTCTTGGCGCGGGTTATGGGAGGAGTCGAATGACGAGGTCATACTCCCAAGCATGCCTGAAAACGGGCGCGTGGGGTTGATTAACCGCGGATGATGCCGAGAACTTCGTCGACAAGAGCGTCGACCTCAGCACGCGTCGGAGCCTCGACGTTCAGACGCAGCAGCGGCTCCGTATTGGAGGCCCGGACGTTGAACCACGCCTTGGAGTCCGCCAGCTCAATGGTCAGGCCATCCATCCAGTCCGAGGACTCCGTGCGATCGGCAAACGCGGCCTCGATTTCCTTCTGCTTGGCCTGCTGCTCCTCGGCACTACCCAGGCGGGAGTTAATCTCACCGGAGGCCTCGTAGCGGTTGTACTCGGCCATGAATTCACTCAGCGGCTTATCCTGCTCGGCCAGTGCGGCCAGGACATGCATGGCAGCCAGCATGCCGGAGTCTGCGTTGAAGAATTCCTTGAAGTAGTAGTGCGCTGAATGCTCGCCACCAAAAACAGCACTGTGCTCGGCCATTTGCGCCTTAATAAAGGAGTGCCCAACACGGGTACGAACCGGGGTTCCGCCGTTTTCCACAATCATCTCCGGCACGACGTGCGATGTGATCAGGTTATGGATGATAGCCGCACCCGGGTTCTGCTCCAGGTAGCGGGTGGTCACCAACGCACAGATGGCCGATGGGCTGACCGGGTTGCCCTTCTCGTCGACGACGAAGCAGCGGTCAGCGTCGCCATCGAAGGCAATACCGATGTCTGCGCCCTGCTCCACCGTAAACTTCTGTAGGTCAACGAGGTTGGCGGGCTCCAATGGATTGGCCTCGTGATTCGGGAAGTTGCCGTCGAGCTCAAAGTAGAGATCAGCAACATCCATGTCTTCTCCGAGCACTGCCGGAACTGTCAGTCCCCCCATACCGTTACCGGCATCGACTGCAACCTTCAGGCGACGGCCGGAGCGAATGTCGACCAGCCCATGGAGGAACGCCGCGTAATCCTGCAGAACATCCTCACGATCAATTTCGCCCGGAGTGCCGGTGTACTCCGGGATTCCGTCGACAAGCAGATCCTTAATCTGAGCAAGCCCTGTCTCCTGCCCGATCGGGCGGGCGAGCGAACGGCACATCTTGATGCCGTTGTATTCAGCTGGGTTGTGGCTGGCAGTGAACATCGCGCCCGGGCATTCCTTTACTCCGGAGGCGAAATACAGCTCGTCCGTAGAGGTCAGGCCGAGCAGGGTGACGTTGAGCCCCTGTGCAGCCGCGCCGTCGGCGAAACTAGCCGCCAACTCCGGTGAGGACTCACGCATATCGTGGCCAACTACGGCACGTGTTGCGCCCTCTGAACGCATGATGTGTCCGAAGGCGGCGCCGATGGCTCCGACAAGATCCGCGTCGATGCCCTCACCGACAACACCGCGCACGTCATAGGCCTTGATGACGGCATCCAAATCGGAACGATTGTAAGTGCCCACGAAAAACCTCTCTGTGGCTAGTATCAGTTTTGTGAAAAATGATACTAGCCACAGAGAGGCTCTCACAAAGAAATGCCGCGGCAAGATGGCATGAGCTGGGGCACGGCGCCCGACCCGTTAGTCGTCCGAATCCTCCGGATCGCGAACTACATGCAGGTGACCGCGCGCGGATTTCCGCGTCGACGGGTGGCGGCTGGAATCAATCTTGTAGGTCTGCGGACGGTTGTCGACCTCATCCCGCAGCACCAGGCCAGTCGCGTTGCGGCCAGCTTCACGGACGGCTTCCGCCAGTGCGGTCAAATCATCATCGTCCTGGGCGGGCGTCGGCACGTCGTAACGCACGAGCTCCCACCCCAGCGGTGCGGTGATAGAACGCGCGTGCTTCTCACAGAGATCCCAGCTATGCGGTTCGGACGCGGCGGCGAGCGGACCCACCACAGCCGTCGACTCCGCGTAGGCATACGTCAACGTAGCTACGGCAGGTTTGCCACAGCCGGGCCGGCAACAACGTCTAAAAACACTCACGGCATCAAAGTCTAGACCCTAACTTTAAGTTTCGATAGTTTTTCTCCCACTCGGGCGTTTTTCGCTTTCCGACGCTCCCCCGGGGCACCCCAGCCTTACCCAGTAAACCTGCGACATGGCCGGAAGCTGGCCTCACCCACGTTGACGATCCGACCGATTAAGCTCAACAAATATGAATTCATCGGCTTATACTCCGCGCTCTTTGCGACGCTCACTGCGACGCGGTCGCGGACCTCGGGGTCCTCTGTTGCCGCCGGAGGTACCCCGCTGGAAGAGCCGTTCAGAAGCTTTTGACCAGGCGGTTATTGACGCCTACGCCCCATTGGATCAGCACTGGTCCCGGCAACTGTCACACCTGGACATCGCCATCGACACGATTCCTCGCATGCAGTTGCGCCCGGACATGTATTTCCCGGAAGAGATTGTCGCTGACGGACCTGTACCGCTGGGACGGCTTATCCCCGCTGGCATTGACCGCGTAGGCAACCCCACCCGCCCCTGCGTAGTAGTGTTCCGCCGCCCCATTGAGCGCCGTGTCTCGGGTCGAGTGGAACTGGACCAGATGCTGCAATATGTACTGATCCGCCTGGTGGCGGTATATCTGGGCATTGATCCGGTTGAGGTGGACCCTAGTTTCAACGAGAACTTCCTGTAGAAAGCTTTCTTCTAAGGAGCTCCCTAGAGACCGGGTTAATAGACAAACAGTGTGTGATTCTCAAGATAGTAACTGGTCAGGCCCCATAAATTACCGGCTGCACGCGTGAATACGGGCTGCAAATGTGAAACTGTGCAAGTTTATGACACTTTCAGGCCATTTTTCGGGCGATTTTTGTCATAAACGCAGTCAGTAACTCGCATTAAGAACTAAGCGACAAAAGGGCCCACCCAGCGACATGCTGAGCGGACATATTTTCGTCTATTAACCCTAGAGAGCAGGAAAAACTCGTTCACCGAAAAATCCCCCAGGGTATTACCCAAGGGGAAACTGTGGCATTGCGTGCACACGAAAAACTAGCCGCGCGATCCTAGCCAATCTGCCGCTTCAAACGGCGGCGCTCACGCTCAGAGAGGCCACCCCAAATACCGAAGCGCTCATCATGCTCGAGAGCAAACTCCAGGCATTCATCTCGCACACCACAAGCACGACAAATACGCTTTGCTTCGCGAGTGGATCCACCCTTCTCAGGGAAGAAAGCTTCTGGATCGGTCTGGGCACACAGAGCTTGCTCCTGCCAGTCCTGATCGACGGCTTCAAACAACCCCGAAAGGTCATCTGCCCACTCTGTCAACGGCCGAGGCTGGTTTTCAGAGGAGCTATCATTCACAGCGATGTCACCCGCATTCGTCTCACTATCCACAGCAGAGCCGCCATCAAACATGCTGGACTTTTCCATGCCGAGGGCCTCCTGATGGTTGTTGCTGCGGGTCTTTAAATTGGGCTTAGTGTGCGAAACACACATTTGTGATTACACACGTGTAACCCACCATCGGTCAAGCCGAATAGAGAATTTGCCCCAATACTTTTCATTGCCCCTGAAGCCCCTCCCCCCGCGTTGGGGATTAAGTTCAGGTTGAAGGATGGTGCCCGAACCCTAAACCTGCCACCCAAACTCAATCACATTCACCACATGCCTCTCACCAGCAACTTTGGCGACACTTCGGCAACTCTAATCAGATATTGCCGACAAAAGTCTGACACGCCGAAGGCTGCAGACTAGACATCCGTCGAAAAACGTACTCCGTGATCGGGGATCTGGACGCCCGGCCACACACGGATACCGTTGATCAATTCACAGCGCGCACCAACGACGGCACCCTCGCCGATAATGGCATCACTGATGACCGTTCGCGGGCCAATATCGGCACCATCGGCAATCACAGAGCGCTCGATTACAGCACCGGCACCGATGCGTGCGCCGTCGAAGATCACCGATTGATCAATCCGAGCTCCCGCACCAATCTCCGCCCCACGGCCGACAACAGAGCCACCGTAGAGAAGAGCACCGCCACCGACCGACGCAGATTCGTCGACAAGCGCTTCGCCGTGCTTACCCTCTAGAAGTGGTGACGGCGCGATACCGCGGACCAAATCAGAGGAGCCGCGGACGAAGTCACCCGGAGTCCCCATGTCACGCCAGTAGGCGTAATCAACGTGACCGTAGACGTTCATACCGCGGTCAAGCAGCGCTGGGAAGATTTCACGCTCAACGCTAATAGGACGACCAGCCGGAATCGATTCGATAATCTCGCGGCGGAACACGTAGATACCGGCATTAATCTGATCGGTTGGCGGATCCTGGGTCTTCTCCAGGAACTCCAGGACGCGCCCATCCTCATCGGTCGGGACACAGCCGAACGCGCGTGGATCCGGCACACGTACGAGGTGCATCGTGACGTCCGCATCCTTCTCCGCGTGAGTACCCAACACCGCACGCAAGTCGGTACCGCCGAGGACATCGCCGTTGAAAATCATCGCGGTGTCATAGCGCAGCTTGTCTAGGACGTTTCGGATACCGCCACCGGTACCCAGCGGCTCAGCTTCAAAGACATATTCAATTTCGAGACCCAAATCCGAACCATCGCCGAAGTGTTCTTCAAATACTTCAGCTCGGTAGGAGGTACCCAATACCACGTGCTTCATACCTGCTGCACGAATGCGGCCAAGCAGGTGCTCCAGGAATGGATGCCCTGCCGTGGGCAGCATCGGCTTCGGCGTATTCACAGTAAGGGGGCGCAAACGCGTACCTTGCCCGCCGACCAGAATGACAGCGTCAGTCTGTTCAGCCAACGTGGCTCCCGCCTGCTGTGCAGCATCCGCTCCCGGCTGGAAGGCGGAGCCATTCCCAGCACTCGGACGAACTTCGGTAGTCATGAAATCGGTAACTTTCTTCGATGGATTATTCCAACAGTTAATTAATTCCTACGCTTTTTGACCGCGATTATGACTTTGCCACGCAGGAACAGCCCCAAACGCAATGCCAGTCGCACAGGTGCCAGCGCCGGCCCCGGCAGGCGATCTGACATAAAACGGTATGCCGACTCGTGATGGGCCTTTACAGTAATTTCTGGGTGCTTACTGGCAGAATGCCCCTGCGCGTGACGAATCTCTGCACGAGGACAGAAAATATTCCTCCAACCAGCCTTGCCCAGTCGGTCGCCCAAATCCACGTCCTCCAAGTACATGAAGTAGCGGGTATCAAAGCCATCAATCTGGTCGAACGCATCCCATCGCAGCAGCAGGCATGCGCCCGACAACCAGCCGGCCGGTCGCTGGCGATCCATATCCGCGTCATCCCGATAGCGCCGTGAGAAAGGGTTAGTAGGCCAGATGTCGGCGAGCAGCGCGTGTCCGATACCGCTGACAAGCTCAGGAACCGCGCGTGCCGACGGGTACACGCTGCCATCCGCCTCGCGAATCAGCGGACCAATCGCTCCGGCTTTGGGATTGCGCTGCGCGCATTCCAACAGAACATCGATTGCGCCAGGGGCAAACACCACGTCAGGGTTGACCAGCATGACGTAGTCAGGATTAATCTCACCGGCACGGCGAGCCCGTCCCAGCTCCGCAATGCCACGGTTGGCGGCCGCGCCATAGCCAATGTTGCCGCCGGTGCGCAGAAGCTGAACATCCGCTCCGGTCTCCTTAGCCCGAGCTTCTTCCTTCTCCACGGAACCATCCGTCGAGCCGTTGTCGGCCATGATCAGACGCGTGGAGGCACTGGCGGCGGAGCCCAGCGAATCCACCAGCTTGCTCAGGTGCTCACCGGGCGAAAAGGTCACGGTGACCACACCGAGCGGAAGCTGCGAGGGTTGCGGGGAATTCGAGGTTGCATTCACAAACCTAGACCCTAGGTCAGGACTGCCCGCAAAGTGTCCTGCCACTCCGGAAGTGAATGTAGACCTACCTCACTCCATGCGGAACCATCCAACACGGACCAGGCCGGACGCGGGGCCGGACGAGGGAACTCACTGCTGGTACACGCCACCACACGCTGTGGATCGTGACCGATGAGCCGAAACACTTCGCGAGCCACTTCGAACCATGTTGACTCACCGCTGCCCGTGACATGGAAGGTGCCGGTCGGTGCGCTGCTCGGTTCGGACAACACGCGATCGCACAACTCCCAGATAGCTCCGGCGAGGTCACCAACAAAGGTGGGGTTGCCGTGCTGATCGTCAACGACCTTAATAATTGCCGGATTGCCCTTGTCATCAGTCGCCGTCTCCGCCAGACGCATCATCGTGGAGACGAAGTCCTTGGCCTCTGGCTGTGTGGGGCCCGACCAGACCCACGCCGTACGCAAAATAGCGGAACGCGCGCCCGAATCACGCACATTGTTCTCCCCCACTAACTTGGTACGTCCATACATAGTCTGAGGTGCGGTGAAATCATCAACTCGCAGCGCTCGGCGCTGCCCCGTCATCTCATCGATTGCTACATCACCGAAGACATAGTCGGTGGAGATGTGAATGAGATACGCGTCTTCCTTTTTCGCCCGAGCCGCCAAGTACTTCGGTCCGAGTGCATTGATTAGGTGTGCCGAACCGGGATCGGATTCTGCACCATCGACATCGGTCGCCGCTGCCGCGTTAATGATGATGTCGACGTCGTCAAGCAGAGGCGTTGCCTCCACAGCATCCGAATCAGTGATATCCAACTGTGCCCGAGTGAGAGCGCGCACCTCAACATCGGCGGCGAAAGAATCACGCTGAAGCGCAGTACCCAGCTGTCCAGCAGCACCAGTTATGGCGACAATGGGACGCCGCGAATTGCTGTGGGTTGGTCCATGAGTGGCGAAATGCGAGACTGATATTTCAGACATATTCTTCTTTATCACTATCGTAGATACGATTGACACTGTGTTGAGGTGCCACCGCACACGGTTGGACGGTTAAGGTTTATGTAGTTTCCGCAGCTGCTTACTGCTCTCCACGATGTGTGGAATGCCCACGCAGACATGCAGCACAAATTATATTTTCGAAAACGGTTTAAGAGGAGCCCCGGTTTGAGCAGCCACACGCCACGCGCGCGTCACGCACGCGATATTCAAGCGCCACCGTCCTCTGCAGAGAGTACCGCCCAAGCTTGGCCGCCGATGCTGCGCAATGCGCTTGTGCTGCTCTCGGCCATTATCCTGGTTATTTCCGCAGTTGGCTGGTGGACACTCGGTAGGACCACCGACAACTTGGGTTCGGGTGGCGACTTCGGTCTGGGCAGTGAGAAGGACGGTGCAACCGATATTCTGCTCGTCGGCTCCGACTCCCGCACCGATGCCCAGGGCAACCCGCTGACTCCGGAAGAAGTTGAGCTTCTGCGTGCCGGCGACGAAGAAGCCACGAATACAGACACGATTATTGTGATTCGTGTTCCTGCCGATGGTTCTTCAGCGACGGCAATTTCCATTCCGCGCGATACCTATGTCCACACCAATCGCCTAGGCAACACAAAGATCAATGGTGTCTACGGCAATACAAAGCAGATGGTGGAAGAAGAACTCGCAGGAAGCGGGGCCTCGCCGGAAGACATTGAGCGTCGCTCGACCGAGGCCGGACGTAGAGCTCTGATTGAGACCATTAGCGACCTCAGCGGTATCACCGTTGACCACTACGCAGAAGTTGGCCTGCTCGGCTTCGTCCTGCTCACCGACGCCATCGGCGGTGTCGATGTATGTCTGAATGAGGCTGTTTACGACGAGTTCTCTGGTGCGGACTTCCCGGCGGGCTCACAGACGTTGAAGGGTGCCGACGCGCTCTCATTCGTCCGCCAGCGCCACGGCCTGCCCCGCGGTGACCTCGACCGAATTACTCGCCAGCAGGTCTTCATGGCCTCGTTCACCAATAAGCTGCTCGGCGCTGGCACACTGTCCAATCCCGCGAAGCTGTCTGAACTGGGCAACGCTGTCCAGCGCTCAGTGGTGCTCGACGACAACTGGGATGTCACCGGATTTGCTACCCAGATGCAGGGCCTCAGTGGTGGCAACGTGAAGTTTGAAACTATCCCGGTGACCTCGATTGACGGTGTTGGTGACTATGGCGAGTCGGTGGTCACAATCGATAAGGGCCAAGTCCACCAGTACTTCGAGACCCTGCTGGGCACCAAGGAAGAAGAAGCTCCGACGAAGGAAGAAGACGATAAGAAGGCTGACCCCAACGCGGCTGAAACTACAGTCAGCGTTTACAACGCCACAGGCATTGAAGGTTTGGCCAGCGGCGTCTCAGGTTTCTTAACAGAAAAGGGCTACACCCAGGGAGAGGTCGGCAACGCTGAGTTCGCCGGCGTTGCCTCCAGCCAGATCAATGCGGCTGACCCAGAGGATCCGGCAGCTCAGGCCATTTCTGAAGCACTCGGTGGCGTACCGATTGTCCACGATCCATACCTCGATCCGCACCACATCTCAGTGACGATTGCCGGTGACTACGACGGCCCAGGATTGACATCAGAGGGAATGGCCACTGATTCGGGCGACGGTGCCGAACCTGCGCCTGAAGTTGAAGATGGTTCCAATGGCGACATCATCGGCCAAGAGGGCGGCGAAATTCCGCAGGAAGATCGCCCCGCTATTGACGCCGCTGGCGTGACCTGCGTGAACTAGGTCCGCCCCTTCGGGGAGACCTCAGCGACATGTTCGATGAGGTTATATTCCTCAATTGCGGCTAAGGACTCCTTGGCCTCCTGTTCGTCCAGCACGTTCATGATGAACCCGTTCTGGACGAACACCCAATCACCTGCCACCAGCTCAGGCACGTACATTGCCGAGCATTGCCGCTTCTGCCCCGCCATATCCACTGTCGCCATCGGCAGTGGACCATCGGCTATTGCCAAAACCCGGGCAGGAATTCCAAGACACATCGTGTTACTTCGTCCTCTCCGCTACAGTCGGGGCGTCCGCCGAACCACGGCTATCCGTTGTCATATTGTCCGCAGGTGCACCGGCATGTTCCTGCATCGTGAATGTCATCACTCCCGCAGGTGCCGAACTACACGGTAAGCACGGATCAGCGGCCCAGATGGACTTCTCGACCCCCGCAGCCTCTCCGCCGCCGCACAGCTGCTCGGTGAGCATACGAGTCAGCCAGGGTTCGTTCTGCGCAGTTGGTGTCATGATCTGACAATCCGTGATGATGCCGTCAGCCCCTGCCGTATAGCGATGCACTAACAGCCCGCGCGGCCCGTCAATCATCCCGACACCACTGCGATGCCCTTCAAAGTCAGCATTCTCAATCGCTGTCGCAGCATTCGGATCGCACACATGCTCGCCGAGCAGTTCCCCGTCGGAAAGCACCCGCCTCGCCCAAGCCACGGTGTCAGCGAGAAGCTGGCGTTGGGCGTCGCGTGGGCTCACCCCACGCTTATCGACGACAACCTGTCTGGAGACCGGCCCCACCCGGTAGAAATCGGCCCGCTGACCTTCACAGCCATGCTTGCCCAACTCCTTCGAGGCATCAAACACCGGTCTGGGAGCGGCATCGCCCGGACGGGATTCACGAACGCGTGTGGGCCAATCAGCAGCCGGGAAAATCTCCGCCGCGGTATCGGTGTCATGCCGCGCGACTGCGAGGTAATTTCCCAGCGGCGCAAGCTCACCGTCGGCATCGACAACTGCCACGTCGAGGCCGTCAAAAGTATCCGTCCAAGCATCAGGGGCATCGGGAGTGGGAAGAAGCTCCACTTCCTTGATTACCGCCGTCTCAGCCAGTACCTCCAGAGCAGTTTCTGCCTCAGAAACCAGCGTCTTATCCACTGTCGCGCGCACACCGCCGGGGACGGCGACATCCGGGAAGTGCGACGGTGCCCCCGCTGCACGCATCAGAGCTTTTCCGGCACGCTTCATTGCCCGCGCCCCCTCGCGGTCGACGGCCACAAATTTGGTCGCTAGATTATCCAAGGTCGACCCGGCCGCCAGCAGCTCTCGAATCAACTGTGCGGTTCGAGGAATGTCGAAGACCCCGTAAAGGTCCTCTACCGCCCGCACGCCTGCAAGATGATGCACAACCGGGCACAGGCCACACAGCCGCTTGGTGATATCTGGTACAGCCAGCGCCTGCTTGCCCACGAGCATCCCGTCGATACGCGGTAGCCCTGAAAGGTCGAAGGACACCTGTGTGATGGCGCCGTTGTCATCGCGATAGACATCCAGTCGTGCCTCGAATGGGTCAACAAGCTCATCGAGCTGGATGTGCTGGGTAACCGGAACGGATTTGGATGACATGGTCCGCCTGCGCCTCCTTTGCGCTGAGTGCTTCGCCATAATGGTATCTGTGCATGAGCTTGGATTGTTGACCAGCGTGGTGGAAAAGATTGCCGAGGTCTGCCCGGGACGCACCGTGACAAAGGTGTCAATGCGTGTGGGCGACCGCTCCGGAGTCGTCTACGATTCCCTCATCGCCGCGTGGCCCGTGGCCAGTGCCGCGACACAGTGTGAGGGCGCGGAGTTAGACGCCGAGCTCATTGTGTCGACGGTCTACTGCCCCACCTGCGAGGCCGAGCATGAGATCGATGAATTCTATGCTCTAACCTGCCCCGTCTGCGGCACCCCAACTGCGGATTTGCGGCACGGCCGCGAGTTTGAAATCTCCAGTATTGAGGTCAGCGCTGAGGGCGAGGGTTAGACGTCACTGTCGCGCTCGTCGGCAAGCCAGCTGTCGATGAGCTCGCGCGCAACCTCAGTCGCCTCCTCAATGCCGCCAAGTGCCGTGTTGCTGAGCCCCACCACCATGTCGGCAGACTCGTAGACCACTCCCACCACACCGACGCGCTCAGGCTCCTGCCCCAGCAGTCGCGCCGCGGTGAGCAAATCCAGCAAGCCGACCTGATGCGCGGACAGCTTTGCCGCCAATAGTCTAGGGATCTGGTCACCGACGAGCTTGACGACGGTACCGGGATCCCCCGGACCAGCGAGAGCGTCGAGCAACAATAGGTTCTTGGCCTCCTGCACGATGGGCAGCAACTCCATACCGCAGGTGCCACCATCGATGTAGGCAACCGCACCCGTCCATTCGTCCCCTCGCCCGGCGAGGTTCGCAGGATCATCGAGGTTGGAGGGCGACCAGACCAGATGCGCAGAATCCCCAGCCTGCGTTGTCTGCCCCATGCCTGCAGATTCCAGTTCTGGGGCAAGACGCCTCAGCAGCTCGAGACCAATGCCGTCGTCGCCCATGACGGGGTTGCCGATGCCAAGAACCGTCACCAACGGAGTGCCAGCATCAGCACCGGTGACTGCGTCGGACACCTTATCGTTACCCAATGATCTCCTATCCAATGCGTGGAGAGTCAACCGGTTGCGTGCCGCGCGGTAGCCAGACAGAGCCACCAATCATCGAGGACAGACCACCGTGGTTGTGCACCGCATCGGAGCGGATGACCAAGTAGACGTGAATGATGGCGAAGAGCCAAATCAGGTACATGATGATTGTGTGAATCAGGCGGAAGTAGCCGATGCCAATCCAGTGCGTCGGCATAGCCAGCAGCTGGAAGAACCAGTTGGACTGATCCATCATCGCGTATAGCGACAAACCTGTGAGCATCTGAATGAAACACATCGCATAAATGCCGGTGTACGCCAGCTGCTGCAGCGGATTGTGAGCGAAGTAGAACGGCCCTTCCTTGCGCAGGAAGAGGTAGTACTGCATCGTGTGCCAGAGGTCTTTAACATCCTGCTTGTTATAAATCGGCCATAGCGCACGCCATCGTGTTTGTCGGTCGTGGGTAACAAACAGCAGAATGACACGCCACAGCCCCACCGCAATCCATAGGAATCCGGCTAAGAAGTGCGCGAAACGGACATACCCCATCGCGAAGCCCGCGGCCGAGCCGTCATAGGTGCGCTCAGTCAAATAGGGCTGCATGATGTACCAGCCAGTAAAGGTCATCACCAACATCAGCGCCAGGTTCAACCAATGTTGAACGCGCAGCGCCCATCCCCACAGGTGAACCTCGACCCACGAACCGGAGCCCTTCTTGTTCTCCGCAATGGCCTCGTCGAGTTTCCGCAGCCCCATTGCCACGAATCCTTCGAAGATGAACTCTCCGATGATATTTCCGTCTTTGTCAATGGGCGCAAGCGCGACGCCCATGCTGCGGTGCCCGCGACCATGATGCATGTTCGCGTTACGACGAAGTAGAACGCCTTCCTCACGGGACATCGTGGATGCCTCAACGACCGCATTCAATTCACCGCGCATGATGGCGACATCGACCGTTTGATCCGCAATGTTGAGGCCGTGCACCTTGGCGATGGAGTAACGGCGGTCAGGTGTTGCCGGGTCGTAGGAATCCGGGGTCAGTTTCATCAGTGGCGTGCCGTCGAGATGGAAAAGATCGTCACGACGACGACGCAAGCTGACCTTTAGCGCAAGGTCGACAGGATCGCGGGAGTCGTCCGGGACAATTGCTGCGGCCTGAATGACCTCGGATGGCGACAACCAGTGGCTGGTGTGTGCGTCAATAACCGCAATAACCAGGGGGTTGCCCTTGGAATCTTTTAGTCGCAGTTCCGGATTTTCACTCACTGGGGGTGTCATGCCGTCGTCACCTTAAACATTTCCTGACCAGCCGGATCCAAAATGTGGACTGCGCAGGCCATACATGGATCGAAGGAATGAATCGTGCGAAGTGGTTCAAGCGGCTGCTCGGGATCAACCAGCGGATGTGTGCCATCGCCAGCCAGCGCGTGCTCGTATGGGCCAAGCTGCCCCTTCGGGTCACGGCCACCGGCCAGCCACGTGGTGGGAACCACGGCTTGGTAGTTGGTCACCTTGCCATTTTCAATTTTGACCCAGTGGCTGAGCATGCCACGAGCGACCTCGAGGAAGCCCACGCCCTGGCACTTTTCCGGCCACGTGGTCGGCTCCCAACAGCTGTTGTCGAAGACATCGATGTCGCCGTTCTTCAGGGCCTCAACGAACTCCGGGAAAATATGATCTGCCAAGTAATTGGCGGTGGTCACCGACTCCACAGCGCGTGCGTAGGTGCGTCCCGCAGTGGAGTTCATCTGCTCAATGCGCAGGTCGAGCTTATCCATGACCTCGTCGACCAGGCGCATTGTCTCCGGCTCCTTCTGCAGGTACGCCAACAGCACACGAGCAACCGGGCCAACTTGAACAGCGCGACCGTCGTAACGCGGCGCCTTCGACCAGGTGTACTTTTCATTGTCCGACAGCCACTCATACGGCGGCTTCGGGCCGGTATAGTTCACAGTTGTCTCGCCGTCGTACGGCTTCAGGCCGACATCATCGCCGGCTTCCTGCGTGTACCAGGCGGAGTTGATGAATTCCTCGATCTTTTCCGGCTGGAATGGGTGGAGCTTGGTGTAGTCACCGTCGAGAATGACACCGGGCTTGATGTCTGGATGCACGGTCTGGACACGGGACTTAGCCGGGTCGCCGGAGTAAGTGGCGCCGGCCATGCCTACCGCCAGGAAGCTGTCGGAGGAGCGACCGATGTCGAAGTAGTCCTTGTAAACGCTCATGATGGCGACTGCATCTGGGTAGAAGCAGTCATTGACGAACTCCACGATCTCGTCGATCCAGGACTTGATCTGATCAATGCCGACTTGGTTGACAGTCTCCGAGCGTTCCGGGTCGATGGAGCACGCCATGCCTCCGACCAGGAAGTTCGGGTGTGGGTTCTTACCGCCGAAGACGGTGTTAATGCGGATGATAGAGCGCTGGAAAGCCAAGGCGTCGAGGTAGTGCGACACTGCCATCAGGTTGGCCTCGGGCGGCAAGCGGTAGTCCTCATGTCCCCAGTAGCCGCCGGTGAAGATGGACAGCTGGCCGGAGTCCACAATGCCCTGCACGGTCTCCTTGACCCGGGCGAAGGTTTCTTCGTTATTGCCCTTCCACGTCGAACCGATCGACTGCGCGAACTCAACGGTCTTCTTCGGATCGGCCTCGAGAGCCTTCGTGACATCAATCCAGTCCAGACCGTGAAGATGGTAGAAATGCACGACGTGGTCGTGAATCTCCTGCGAGCCAATCACCAGGTCGCGAATACGACGTGCCTGCGGGGGCGGTGTCGAGCCAATGGCATCTTCGACAGCGGCAATGGACGCCACCGAGTGAGTACCCGTGCACACACCACAGATACGACCAACGAATGCCCAGACATCGCGAGGATCGCGGTTTTTCACAATGGTTTCGATACCGCGGAACTGAGTAGTCTCACTCCACGCGGTTTTGATCTGGTCTCCCTCGCGTTCCAGCTCAATGCGAAGGTGTCCCTCGATTCGGGTAATCGGGTCGATTACAACTTTTTCCGTAGCCATGTCCTATGCCCCCTTAGTTGTCCTTCGAATCGGATGCTGTCTCGCTCTGCGTGCCTGGTGCGTTTGAAGGAAGGTCGACCATCGGTGGCTTCCGGCCTTCCACACCACCAAACGCAGCCAACACCTTTTCTTCGCCGTTGGAGCGCCTTATCTTCAGTTCCTTCACCAATGTGAGTCCGCCATGGACCGCGGCACCCGCGGCAGTGGCAGCCAGCAGTCCAACGCCGACCGTGTTCACGCTGGACTCCACTCCAATACCCGGGATTCCCGGCAGCTTGTCGTAGAACGGAGTGAACTGGTCGAAGAAGTCCTTCTCAGTACAGCCAATACATGGGTGACCAGCACCAATTGGCCAACCGGACTTAAGGTTCCACTGCACGATTGGGCATGGGCTAAACGTGGATGGCCCCTTACAGCCGACCTCGTAAAGGCACCAACCGTTGCGTGCGCCCTCGTCGTCGAAGGTTTTCACGAACTGACCGGCATCGTAATGCGCACGACGCGGGCAGGAGTCGTGAATACGCTGGTCATAGGCAAACTTTGGCCGCCCCTCAGCGTCGACCTCCGGTGTCTTGCCATAAGTGAGTACGTACGTCAGGGTGGCCGTAATCACCTCACCAATCGGCGGACAACCAGAGACGTTAATCACCGGCTTGTCCTTGATAATCTCATCGACACCCTTGGCACCGGTCGGATTCGGCTTAGCAGCCTGGACAGAACCCCAGACTGCGCAGGCACCAACGGCCAGGATTGCCGTGGCCTTCTCAGCAGCCTCGAGCAGCACCTGTTCTGCCGACTTACCGCCAATGGTGCAGTACGCACCGTTCTCGCCGGTCGGAATCGAGCCATTGACCACCAGAATGTGATCCTCGGCATTCATGTCGTCCAAAGCCTTTTCAGCCGCATGCCCGGACGGTGCCATGAGCAGCTCGTTGTAGTCCATCGAAACCAGGTTCAGCACCACATCTTCAGCAGTGGTGCCTCCGGAACGCAATACGGATTCCATACATCCGGTACATTCCTGCAACTGCAGCCAAGCCACCTTCGGCTTCTTTACAGCCGAAAGCTTATCTGCGATTTCCTCCGCCGAGGGAGTCAGTGACTGCGCCGCAGCCTCACCGACATTCGGAGTTCCGGCGGCAAAAATTGCCGCCATAGTGCCACAAAACTTCATGAAACTGCGCCGTGAGACACCAGCTCTAGCGAGGTTTTCGCCGAGGGTCCCTTCCTGCCAATTCGCGCCACTAATCATTTTTTTCGCTGCGCCTTCTGCTTAGTTATTAGGAATATTTGGTTTCGAGGTTTTACAACTACCAAGGCCCATTGCCTATACATGGTCAAGTATAGCGACCTAAGAACAAGCTGAATAACGTCGCTGCGCTGCGGTTATAACAAAATAATATGCAAGATAAATGTTGCGTAAATATAGCTCCAGGTACAAGTAATGAACGTGAAAAACTGCCGCAGATTACAGCGGGATATCACCTATCCCCCACTAAGGTGGAGCGAAGCGAGGGGGGGGTAACGGGGCCGTCGTCAAGCATGCCGTGACGCCCCCATTGCTTCACGACGGCCCCCGGCGCGCGCTTAATCAACCAGCGCAGGGTTGACCCAACGGAGCCATTCGTCGATGCCCTCCCCGGTCTTAGCGGAGACCTCAATCACCTTCACGCCTGGATTGACCTTTTCCAGGTTGGCGCGGAAGAGCTCCATGTCGAAGTCAAGGTACGGGGCAAGGTCCATCTTGTTGATAACCACTACCTGCACAGAGCGGAACATCACCGGGTACTTGACAGGCTTATCCTCCCCCTCGGTGATGGAGTAGACCATTGCCTTGCGAGTCTCACCGACCTCAAACTCAGCCGGACAGACAAGGTTTCCCACATTTTCAATCATGACCAGGTCAAGCGTGGCCAAATCCAGCCCCTCGAGCGCGCGGGAGACCATCGGGGCGTCCAAGTGGCATTCACCACCGAATCCGTTGCCCGTGTTCAGCAGCGAAATCTGTGCCCCGTAGCCCTCCAGGCGGTCGGCATCGAGAGCCGTCTCAATATCGCCCTCGATAATGCCGACGCGCCGCTTTCCCTGCGCAGCCGCCAGTGTCTTCTCCAACAGCGCAGTCTTGCCTGAGCCCGGGGAGCTCATCAGGTTGATGGCTTCCACGCCATGTTCAGCAAGCAGCTCGCGATTATGCTCCGCGCGATGGTCGTTTTCGCTGAAGATGTCCTCGAGGATGGTCACGCGTTCCACGCCGGTTTCATAACCCGAATGGTCGCCGTGGCTAGTGTCATCGGGATCGGCGAGATGAACGTGGTCATGGCCGTGATGGTGGTCATGGTCATGGTCGTGGTCATGATGATGGTGGTGATGGTGGTGTGCGTCATCGCCGTCATGCCGGTGGAAACGTCCCATGATAAAACCGTCTTTCCTACTTGTGCGTGTCGACGTCGATGTCGACGATTGTGAACTCTTCCCCCGAGATTACGCGTCCTGGCTTTCCGCACGTGGGGCACAGCAGGCCGTCGAGTGGCCCCACCTGTTCGCGATGCCCGTGCGCGCATTCGACAACCGCAGGTACCCAGTCAATATCCAATTTCGCGTCCCCCAAACCGGTATCGCGACTGACGAAATCCCACGCGTATGAAAGGGTTTCTGGCACAACCTGCCGTAGAGCGCCTATCCGCAGGTGCACAGTGCGTACAGTTCGACCTTCGGCTGCTCTCGTGACAACCTTCGCTAACTGCATGCTCAACGCTACTTCGTGCACAATCTCCAAACTAGCAGTGCGAACGGACCCGAGGCGCTTACGTAAAGTTGAGCACATGGAAAAAGCAGGCACGACCGGGGCGGGGATGGGTACGAGCATTCAACGCATTCGCTGGCGTATCGAAGGAATCGTCCAGGGGGTCGGATTCCGCCCTTTTGTCGCCACCATCGCCCGGCGCGCGGGTCTCGTCGGCTTCTGCGGCAACGATGAGCAGGGTGTATTCATCGAGGTAGAAGGAACGTCGGACGCTCTCACGGCCTTCCGCAGCCAGCTTTTCACCGACCTGCCGGCGCTTGCCCGCATCATCAATCACTCCGCCGAGCACATCGCGACGCTGGGCCATGAGCGCGAGTTCACCATCGTGCCCTCTCGCCACAACTACTCCGGCCGCGCGCTGCTTCCGCCCGACACTGCACTGTGCCCGGACTGCCGCCGTGAGTTTTTCGACCCTACCAACCCGCGCTACCTCTACCCTTTCATCTCCTGCACCAACTGCGGACCGCGCCTGTCCATCATCACTGAACTGCCCTACGACCGCCCGCGCACCACTATGGCGGCCTTTCCGATGTGCACCCCGTGCGAGCGCGAGTACACCGACCCCACCGACCGCCGCTATCACGCTCAGCCAATCAGCTGCTTCGACTGTGGCCCGCGTCTGAGCTGGCACGATGCAGGCGGCACCATCACCGCCACCTCCCGCGAGGAGGTTCTCGCGCTCTTTCGTCGCGCACACGCACTGCTTGACGACGGCGCCCTGCTCGCCGTCAAAGGTATTGGTGGTTTTCACCTGGTCTGCGATGCCACCAATGACGCTGCCTGCGAGAAACTGCGGATGCGCAAGCGTCGACCCGACAAACCGTTGGCGGTAATGGCTCCCACTGTTGACACCGCTGCCCAACTGGTTGAGTTAACTGAGCAGGAGAAGCGTTTTCTCGACTCCCCTGAGGCACCGATTGTGATTGCACCGAAGCAGCGGTCGGGGCCGCTTTCCAATCTCATCGCACCGGGCCTCGACAGCTTCGGGATTATGCTTCCGTACTCAGGCATTCACCTGTTGCTTTGCGATCGCCCGCTCGTGGTCACCAGCGGCAACCTCAGTGGCGAGCCCGTGTGTACCGACAATGTCGATGCGCTGAAGAAGCTCGATCACATCGCCGACGCTTTCATCCTCCACGACCGCGAAATCCACGTACCCGTTGAAGATTCGGTTTTCATCGGCACCGCCCCATCGCGCCGGTCCCGCGGCTTCGCTCCCGTCCCCGTTTCAATCACGCCCACCGATTCTCGTAGCCACACTGGCCCTGGCCCTGGCACTGACGCTGGCCCTGGCACCAGCGCCCGGAACACGTCCCAACCCACCATTTTCGCGACCGGCGGAGAGCTGAAGAACACTTTCGCTATCGCGCATGGGGACCTCGCTCACGTCTCCGCGCACATTGGCGACATGGGTTCGTGGGCCAGCCAGAAGGCCTACCAGAGAGCAGTTGACCAGCTCCTTTCCATGCGCGATGCGACCCCGGACCTTGTCGTCTGCGATCTTCATCCGGGCTACGCCACGACCGCCTTCGCCGAACGCTTCGCCGCCGAGCACGACATCGAACTCCTCGCAGTTCAGCACCACTTCGCACACGCGCTCTCCCTACTCGCGGAGCACCGTCTCCTCTCCCCCAATGCGGGTCATGCAGTTGTCGCCACCCTCGACGGCACCGGCTATGGCACTGATGGCACCATCTGGGGCGGCGAGATCCTCACGCTCAGTCGCAGTTCCGCAAACTGGGAACGCACCTGGCACTGCCCCACTTTCCCGTTGGTCGGCGGAGATCGCGCCGTCACACACCCGTGGCGGCTCGCCCTCGGTCTCACTCACGCATGGGAGCTTAACGACGACCACCTTGTGCGCAACCTCTCCAACGAGCGCGAAGTAGCCCTGGTTAAAAGCCAGTTGGCGACGGGAGTTGGCACAGTGCAAACTTCATCTCTCGGCCGCATATTCGATGCCGCCGCAGCACTGCTGCTTCCTCGCTGGCGCGGTGGCGGAGCCATCAGCTACGAGGCGCAAGCGGCCATGGAGTTGGAGGCAGCGGCGACTCGCTACGTGAGGTCACATGCGGAAGCGCTTGGAGCGGTCAGTTCAGAGACCAAGCCAGTGCCCTTCCAGGACGTCATTCGGGAAGCGGTAGCTTCGCCTGACGCTGAGCAGGCCGCATTTGTGTTTCACGGTGGGGTCGCGGGTGTCGTCGGCAAGCGATTGGTGCAGGCTGCGGAGGAAGCCGGCACCGATGTTGTCGGCGTCAGCGGGGGTTGCGCGAATAATGCGCTGTTGATGGAGCTGCTGCGGCGCGAAGTTGCAGCTGAGGGCATTACTCTGTTGCAGCATCAAATTGTGCCGCCGGGCGATGGCGGATTGAGTCTTGGTCAGGCGGTGGCCGGCCGCCTGCTGGCGGCAACGGGCATGGATGTCTAGCAGATGCGCGGCAGCGGGTCGCCGACCAACATGTCCACCATGCGGGTGCCACCGAATCCGGTGACCAGTACCACGGAAGCGGCGGGCTCGTCCTCGATGGAGCCGATATCACAAGCCTCGGAAGCCCCGGCTGCGTGGAGCGCACTGAGCGCTGCCTCGGATTGCCCGGCGGGGACAACGGCGACGAAGGTGCCTTCATTGGCGACGTAGAGCGGATCTATGCCGAGCATGTCACAGGCGCCACGGGTCATTTCACGGACCGCAATGGAATCGTCGTCAAGTACGACACCAAGACCGGTGCCACGGGCGAGCTCGTTGGCGACCGTGCCGAGGCCGCCACGAGTGGCATCGCGCATCCAGCGAGTGCCGGGGGCAGCTTCAAGTAGTGCCTCGACCAGGCCGTTGACGGCACGGGTATCGGACTCGATAGGCGCGGCCAGAGCCAAGTCGCCGCGGGCGAGCATGACGGCCATGCCGTGATCGGCGATTGGACCGGAGACGAGGATGCGGTCTCCGGCCTCGATGTTTGCGTAGACAGATCCTTTCGTAGCGGCACCGGCGTAGTCGCCGCGGACCACGCCCATCCCGGCCGTGGTGATGTAGACCTGGTCACCTGCGCCCTTCGGCACAACCTTGGTGTCGCCGGCGACGATGCTCACCCCTGCGGCATCGGCAGCGACGCGCATACTCGCCACAATGCGGCGCAGAGTCGCAATCTCCAGCCCCTCTTCCAGAATGAACGATGCGGTCAGCGCCAGGGGCCTGGCTCCAGCTACCGCCAGATCGTTAATCGTGCCGTTGACGGCCAAATCCCCGATGTCGCCGCCCGGGAACTCGATGGGATTGACCACATAGGAGTCGGTGGACATTGCCAACCGCGCCCCACCATGTGCAGAAGCTGCCGCAGCCTCGACGACGGCTTCGGCAGCGAACAGCCCGGAGTCGCCACCCTGCCCTAAAATTTCATTGCCATAGGCGTCGAAAAAGACCTGTTCAACCAGAGCTGCGGAGGCCTTTCCACCGGAGCCGTGTTGCAAGGTGACGTAATCGTCGAGAAGCCTGAACGGACGTGCCCGAACGCGACCAATATTGGTGTTTACCTTGGCTTCGTTGGTGTTCAGACGATTCTTCGGCTGCATGCTCACTATCCCTAACTTCACAGCTGGTGGCGGACAAAACTGCTTGCGTCACTCGTCCTTCGAAAACGAGGTTCGCTGCCTCTGATGGTAGTCTCGATAAGTATTGCAAACGAGGAGAAGCGTATGTGTCTTGGTGTCCCTGCCGTCATCACAGAAGTCCACGATGCTGCCCGTGCAACAGTGGAAATTGGTGGCGTCGCACGCATGATTTCCACCGATTTACTTGTTGACGAGAACCTCACCGCCGGTGACTGGGTTCTCGTACATGTCGGTTTCGCCATGAGCAAGATCGACGAGGAAGAAGCCAGACTTTCGCTCCAGCAAATCAAACAGCTAGGCGGCGACACTTACGAGGATGAGCTGGAATCCTTCTCATCGTCACAGATCAACTGAGGGGCTGGACGGCACCATGAAATACGTTGACGAATTCCGCGACCCCGCCGCTGCGAAGAAGCTGCTCGCACGCATTGAACGCGAGGCCACCAAGCTGGAAAAGCCCATCGCGCTGATGGAAGTCTGTGGCGGGCACACGCACACCATTTACCGTTACGGCTTGGAAAA